>NZ_WJSP02000183.1 GCF_009720255.1 Agromyces humi
CGCATCGAGCGCCCTGAGGTAGGCGCGGTTGGGCTCGTCGGACCAGCTCACGGCGCCGCCCGGCTGCCAGCCGGCGGCCGTGAGCTGCTCGCGGGCGAGGTCGACGGCGACGGCCGCGTATGCGAACGCGTCGATGGAGTGGCCCTCGGAGTCGGCCAGGTCGGCCAGTTCGGCCCACGCGAGAGGTGACGACGGATGCCCCGACACGACCGACGCGACGGATGCGCGATCGGCTTCGGCGAGCGCCTGCCGCACCTCGGGTTCATCGGCGAGTGACGCCTCGCCCTCGGGTGCTGATTGGTCTGCGGTCACACTCAACCTTAGCGCGAGGCCCTCCGGCGGCCCACGAGCCGACGAACCGAGCCGCCGTATCCGGAGGCCGGCATGCACGAGGGGCCGGACCTCTCGGCCCGGCCCCTCGCCGCGTCATCCGCTCAGTCGGCTACTGCACGACGTTCAGCGCGTTGACGTTGCCCGCTCCGTAGAAGGAGTTGCGCGCGCCACCCGTGCACGTGGCCGGGAAGCCGGGCCGCGGCTCGTAGACGCCCACCGGGCAGGCCAGCGGGGTCGCCGTGCGCTCGAGGAACGAGGCGAGCTGCCCGGGGTTCATGCCCGGGTGTGCCGACAGGGCGAGCGCCGCGACACCGGCCGCGTGCGGGCCCGCCATCGAGGTGCCCTGCTTGTAGCCCCATCCGTTCCCGGTGACCGGGCTCCACGTGGTCGAGAGGATGCCGTCGGTGAGCGTCGACGCGGCGCCGCCGGTGCGGAACCGCGTGTCACCGCCGGGAGCCGTCACGTCGACGACGCCCTGGCCGTATGACGAGTAGTAGCTCTTCTGCTCGGTCGGGCCGACCGCCGACACCGTCACGACGCCGGCCGCCTCCGCCGGCAGGTCACGGCACGCACCGGTGACGGTGCGATCCTCGATGGGGTAGCTGCCGTCGTTGGGGCTGGAGGAGTCGACGAACTTGTGCTGGAGGTCGACGTTGCTGTTGCCCGCCGAGGCGACCGTCAGGGTGCCCTGCGCCGACGAGTACCGCAGCGCCCGCTGCACGGCCTGCCAGACCGGACGCTGGCGCGGGTCGTTCACGCAGTTGAACTCCCACGGGTCGATGAAGTAGCTGTTGTTCGTGATCGGCATGCCGTGGTCGGCCGCCCAGAGGTACGCGCAGACCGCGGCCTCGGGGTAGATGAAGCCGTCGTCGTCGACGACCTTGACGGAGGCGACCTTCACGCCCGGCGCGACACCGGCGATGCCCACACCGTTGATGGCGCCCGCGATGGTGCCTGCGACGTGGGTTCCGTGATCGGAGGTCGTCGGGCTCCACGCCGCGACGCTCGTGTCGACCACGCCGCCGATGCACGAGGCGCTCTGGTCGAACGCGATCTGCGACGCGAGGTCGGGGTGCGTCGGCGAGATGCCGGAGTCGAGCACGCCGACGACGATCGACGGGTCACCCGTCGTGATGGCGTGCGCGGCGGGCACGTCGATCTGCGCCATGTCCCACTGCGAGCTCCACAGCGGCTCCTGCGTGGGGTCGCCCGTGGCCTCGGCGGTCGCGGAGCCGACGACGTCGCCCGCCTCGTCATCGATGAGCGTCGTGCCGAGCCCATCGGTCGTGGCGACGGACTCGACGCCCGAGCCGGCCGCCGCGGCGGCGAAGCGGGTGTTCGTCGACTTCGCGACGAGCACGCCGATCTGGTCGTAGGCGGCGACGACGGTGCCGCCCGCTGCGGCCACGCGGGCCGCGGCCTTCGCCGTGCTCTTGCCCTGGGGCGCGAGCACGAGGTAGGTGGATTCGGGCCCGGATGCGGCTGCTGCCGGTGCGACCGCGGCGCCCATCAGGCCGATGGCGATGGCCACGGCGGATGCCGCGCCGATCACCCTGTGCTTCTGCATGCGTGTTGCTCCTTCGTGTGGAGTGCACCGCCGACCGTGGGTCGGTCGGCGGCCCGGACCGTCCAGTGGATGCGACGACGGCGACGTCGATGGTGCCGCGCGACCGGTGGCGCGAGTCTATTGGCGGCGTCGTCGCCGGGGAAGAGGCGCAAGTAGGCTGGTGGGCATGTCGAAAGTCCTCTCCAGCCTGCCCGTCGGCGAACGCGTCGGCATCGCCTTCTCCGGCGGCCTCGACACTTCGGTGGCGGTCGCGTGGATGCGCGAGAAGGGCGCGGTGCCCTGCACGTACACGGCCGACATCGGCCAGTACGACGAGCCCGACATCGCCGCGGTGCCCGAGCGCGCGAAGGAGTACGGCGCCGAGATCGCCCGCCACGTCGACGCGAAGGCCCCGCTCGTCGAGGAGGGCCTCGTCGCGCTGCAGTGCGGCGCGTTCCACATCCGCTCGGGCGGCAAGACCTACTTCAACACCACGCCGCTCGGCCGGGCCGTGACGGGCACGCTCCTCGTGCGCGCCATGAAGGAGGACGGCGTCGACATCTGGGGCGACGGCTCGACCTACAAGGGCAACGACATCGAGCGGTTCTACCGCTACGGCCTCATGGCCAACCCGCGCCTGCGCATCTACAAGCCGTGGCTCGACGCGGCGTTCGTGACCGAGCTCGGCGGCCGCAAGGAGATGAGCGAGTGGCTCGTCGCCCGCGGCTTCCCCTATCGCGACGCCACCGAGAAGGCCTACTCGACCGACGCGAACATCTGGGGCGCGACCCACGAGGCGAAGCGCCTCGAGGAGCTCGACGCCGGACTCGACATCGTCGAGCCCATCATGGGCGTCGCCGCCTGGCGCGACGACGTCGAGGTGGCCACCGAGGAGGTGTCGGTGCGGTTCGAAGCCGGCCGCCCGGTCGCCATCAACGGCGCCGAATTCGCCGACGCCGTGGCCCTCGTCTACGAGGCGAACGCGATCGGCGGGCGCCACGGCCTGGGCGTCTCCGACCAGATCGAGAACCGCATCATCGAGGCGAAGAGCCGCGGCATCTACGAGGCGCCGGGCATGGCGCTCCTCCACATCGCGTACGAGCGCCTGCTCAACGCGATCCACAACGAGGACACCATCGCCAACTACCACGCCGAAGGCCGCCGGCTCGGTCGCCTCATGTACGAGGGCCGCTGGCTCGACCCGCAGTCGCTGATGCTGCGCGAGTCCATCCAGCGCTGGGTCGGCTCGGCCGTCACCGGCGAGGTCACCCTCCGCCTGCGTCGTGGCGACGACTACACGATCCTGAACACCGAGGGTCCCGCGCTCAGCTACCACCCCGAGAAGCTGTCGATGGAGCGCGTCGGCGACGCGGCCTTCGGCCCCGAGGACCGCATCGGCCAGCTGACCATGCGCAACCTCGACATCGCCGACTCGCGGGCCCGGCTCGAGCAGTACGCGCTGCAGGGCATCGTGGGCGGCGCGACGGCCGAGCTCGTGGGCGACCTCGAGGCCGGCGAGTCCACCGCGATCACCGCGGGCGAGGTCGAGACCGAGCTCGAGGCGGCGACGGATGCCGCGAACGAGGCCGCGGCCTTCGACCTCGGCACCGACTGACGGGCGACGTCCCCGGCGACGCGCCCCATCCCCGGCGCGGCAGGTCTTTGACGGCCGCGACGCCGGTGCCATACTCAGACGACCGACCGGTCGCCTGAGCGAGGCGGGCGGCGAGAGCGACCGTACTGGGGAGGGCGCCATGGCCGGTGCTGCAGCGGCACATCGAACGAGCGGGCGGTCGTGAGCGCCGAGACCGCGACCATCATCGGATGGGTGCTCGTGGCGGCGGATTTCGTCATCCGCATCACGGCGCTCATCATCATCCCGCGCGATCGCAAGCCGACGGCGGCGATGGCCTGGCTGCTCGCGATCTTCCTCATCCCGTTCGTCGGGATCCTGCTGTTCCTGCTGATCGGCAACGTGAAGCTGCCGAAGAAGTGGCGGGTGCGGCAGACGGAGGTGAACCGGCTGATCAGCGAGCGCGCCGAGGGCGTCGACCTGGCGCCCGACCGGTCGCAGTGGCCCACGTGGTTCGCCACGATCACCGAGCAGAACCGGCGGCTCGGCGCGCTGCCCGTGATCGGCGGCAACCGGGCGACGCTGATCGGCGACTACCAGGCGTCGATCGACGCCATGACCGCCGACATCGAGACGGCCGAGCGCTACGTGCACGTCGAGTTCTTCATCGTGTCGCTCGACGTGACGACGAAGGAGTTCTTCGCGGCCATGGAGCGTGCCACCCAGCGGGGCGTCACGGTGCGCGTGCTGCTCGATCACATCTCGACGGGTCGATCGGCCACGCACAAGGCGACGTACGCCGAGCTCGACCGCATCGGCGCCAAGTGGAGCTTCATGCTTCCCGTGCAGCCGTTCAAGGGCAAGTTCCAGCGCCCCGACCTCCGCAACCACCGCAAGATCGTCGTCGTCGACGGGCGCGTCGGCTACACGGGCTCGCAGAACCTCATCGACCGCAGTTACAACTCGAAGAGCAACCTCAAGCGCGGCCTGCAGTGGCAGGAGCTCGTGGCGCGCGTCACCGGACCGACGGTGACGGCGCTCAACGCCGTGTTCATGTCGGACTGGTATGCCGAGACCGACGAGCTCCTCGCCGACGATGAGAACGTGCGCGCCACTGCGATCCCGTTCGACCGCTCGCCCGACGCCCTCGACTGCCAGATCCTCCCCAGCGGTCCGGCGTTCGACGGCGAGAACAACCTGCGCCTCTTCCTGTCGCTCGTGAACTCGGCGCAGGAGCGCGTGATCATCACGAGCCCCTACTTCGTGCCCGACGAGGCGATGATGTACGCGATCACCTCAGCGCGGCTGCGCGGCCTCGACGTGCAGCTCTTCGTCTCGGAGATCGGCGACCAGGGTTCGGTCTGGCACGCGCAGCGGTCGTATTACGGGGCCCTGCTGCGCGCGGGCGTGCAGATCTGGCTCTACCCCGGGCCGTACATCCTGCACGCGAAGCACCTGTCGATCGACGACGACGTGGCGGTGATCGGCTCGAGCAACATGGACATCCGCTCGTTCAACCTGAACTTCGAGGTGATCATGCTGGTGCGCGGGGCGTCGTTCGTCGCGGACATGCGCGAGGTCGAGGCGGGCTACCGGGCCGTCGGCCGCCAGCTGACCCTCGAGGAGTGGGAGCGCGAGCCCGCCTCGGCGACGTTCCTCGACGGCATCGCCCGCCTCACGTCGGCGCTCCAGTAGCCGAGTCACGAGCAGGAGGACGAGCGGATGCTGCAGGCAATCGGCCACATCCTGCCGATCGCGCTCGCCGTGGCGATCAGCTCGGTGCCGATCATGGCGACCATCGTCATCCTCCTGTCACCCAAGGGCGCGCAGACGGCCCTGCCGTTCCTGATCGGCTGGGTGCTCGGCATGGCGACGATGGTGACGATCTTCACGGTCGGCGCGCACGCGATCCCGTCCCCGCGTTCCGACCGCCGGCCCGATACCGCGATCGCGACCGCCGAGATCCTCGTGGGTGCCGCGCTCGTCGTGATCGCGATCATCGAGTGGCGCCGTGCCATGCGCCATCCGTCCGACGCGATGCCGAAGTGGCTCGAGTCCGTCGACAAGCTGGGTCCGTGGAGCGCGTTCGGCATCGCCTTCGCGCTGAACGCCCGCCCGAAGGGGCTGCTCCTCGCGATCGCCGCCGGCCTCGCCATCCGCGCCCCCGACCTCTCGGTCGGCGAGGCAGCGATCGTCATCGCGATCTACACGGTAATCGGTGCCTCGACCGTGGTGGTGCCGATCATCCTCGCGCTCTTCGACCCCAAGGGCATGCAACCGCGGCTCGTCGCGATGAAGGACTGGATCAGCAGGAACCAGGCCACGGTGACCGCCCTGATCTTCATCCTCATCGGCGTGTTCATCATCGGAACAGGGCTGGCCGGGCTCTGATCGCCGCACCGGCCGCCCGAGCCGTGCGGCTCAGCCGAGGCCGCCGCCACCTCCGACGCATCCTCGCGCGGCGAATGCGGCGTCGCCCCGACCCTCGAACCAGGTCGGCGTGCCGTGGTCGTCATACCAGAAACCGGGGTACACGTCCTCGAGGTCCTGGTGCTTCTCGTGCGCGCGCACGACCGCGACCTTGTCGGTCTCGATGAACACGAACGGGTTCTTCTCGCTGTGCGTCGCATGGCAGTACGGCACCCGGTGGTCGCCGTCGACCGGTGAGGTCGCGTTGGCGGCCATGCCTCCGCCGAGGACGGCGAGGGCAACGAACGGCGCGGCGGCGAGGCCGGCGACGAGGCGTGTGGTGGAGGTTCTGGACATCGGAGGTGTCTCCTCTCGGTTTCGAGACCTCGCCAGCCAAGCACCGGGCGCGATTCGGCCACAAGAGCAATCCTCGGGGCAGGCTCGCCTTGAGGTCGCCGTATCGGCGCGCGCCGACGAGCAGGTCGCGGACGATGAGCAGTGCCCACCGCTCCCCGACCCGCTCGACGGCGCGGGCGACGCCGCTGTACTGGCCGAAGCCCCGAGCGGCGCGAGTGGCCATGCGACGCTCAGGCCGACGGCGACGCCGACGAGGCGCCGGCGCCCTGCTCGGCCAGGTACGCCTCTGGGCCCATCTCGGCCGCGGCGGGCTCCATGAACAGGAACGAGAGGTTGTTGCCGTCGGGGTCGTCGAGGTCGCGCGAGTACATGAAGCCGTAGTCCTGCGCCTCACGCGGCTCGGTGCCGCCCGCGGCGAGGCCCTTCTCGAGGATCTCGTCGACGGCCTCGCGTGACTCGCGGGTGAGCGCGATCGAGACCTGGGCCTGGGTCGCCGGGTCGACGACCTGCTTGTCGGTGAACGTGCTGAAGTACTCGCGGGTGAGCACCATGAAGTACACGTTCTCGTCGAGCACGACGCACGCCGCGTTCTCGTCGGTGAAGTTGGGGTTGATGGTGTACCCGAGCGCCTCGTAGAACGCCTTGGCGCGCTCGAGGTCGGTCGTGGTGAGGTTCACGAAGATGTTGGTGGTCATGTCCTGCTCCAGTGTCGGATCGGTGGATACCGGGTGTACGACGCCTAGCTTGCTCTTTGCAAGTGAACTTGTCAATAGCAAGTAAACGGATGCCGCGGCCCGCCGCTCAGCGCACCGCGCTGCGCCGCACGAGCAGGGCGAGGTGCAATGCGGTCAGCGCCTCGATGACGCGCTGCAGCCACTCGGGGTAGACGGTGATCGGGTAGAACGTGGCCGAGAACAGGAACATCGGCAGCATCACGAAGTTGATCCAGTCCATCTGCTGGAACGACTTCATGTAG
>NZ_WJSP02000184.1 GCF_009720255.1 Agromyces humi
CGTGATGGCGCCGCCCTCGGCGAATGCCGGGCGAAGGCGGCCGAGCACCTCGGCGGTCGAGTCGGGGCGCACGCCCTCGTCGGCGGCGACGACGACCGGGTCGCCCTTGCGCTGCGGCACCTCGACCGACACGATCTCGTCGTCGAACACGCCGTCGGCCTGGGCCCGACCGGCGCGCGCGTGTGACGCGGCGGCGATCTCGTCCTGCTCCTCACGGGTGAGGCCGTAGCGCGCGTTGAACCGCTCGGTCGACGCGCCCATCGACTCCTGGTCGAACGCGTCGGTGAGGCCGTCGTACGCCGCGTGGTCGAGCATCTCGACGCTGCCGTAGGCCCAGCCCTTGCGGGACCCGGGCACGAGCAGCGGCGCCTTGGTCATCGACTCCTGGCCGCCGGCGACGATGACGGATGCCTCGCCGAGGCGGATCATGCGCGCGGCATCCGTGATGGCGACGAGGCCCGACAGGCAGACCTTGTTGATCGTGGTCGCGGGCACCCGCCACGGGATGCCGGCCGCGACGGCCGACTGCTTCGCGGGATTCTGGCCGGCACCGGCCTGGAGCACCTGGCCCATGATCACGGCGTCGACGTCGTCGGGGGAGACGCCGGCGCGCTCGAGGGCGCCGCGGATGGCGGCCGTGCCGAGCTGCACCGCCGTCTGGCCCGCGAGGTTGCCGTTGATGCGGGCGAACGGCGTGCGCGCCCCCGCGATGATGACGACGTCGGGGTTGCTCATGTTCCGGGACTCCTTCGTTCGGGTTGCGAGCGTTGCGCTTTCGACCCTATTGTACTTTCCTGAGACCTGAACCACCTGTCAGGTTCCAGAGCACACGTCCAGCCATTCACTGTTGAGAGGCACTCACATGCGGGTTACGAAGAAGTACCTCGCGACGGCCGTCATCGCCGCCGCGTCCATTGCGCTCGTCGGGTGCGCCCCGACCACGGCCGCGGGCGGCGACGCCGGGGCGACCGACGCCGGTGCTCCGGTCAAGGTCGCCATGCTCACGAGCCAGACCGGGCCGCTCGCCGCGTACGGCGCCGCGTACACCGCAGGCTTCGAGGCCGGGCTCGACTACGCCACCGACGGCACCGGCGCCGTGGACGGCCGCGAGCTCGACATCGAGTGGGCCGACGACCAGGGCAACCCCGACACCGCCGTCTCGAAGGCCAAGGACTTCATCGGCCAGGGCTACCAGATCCTCGCGGGCACTGCCGCGTCGGGCATCGCGACGGCGCTCGCCGAGCAGGCCGAGCAGAACGAGATCCTCTACATCTCGGGCCCCGCCGCGGCCGACGCGATCACCGGCGTGAACGACTACACGTTCCGCTCGGGCCGGCAGACCTACCAGGACGTCGCCACGGCCGGCACGTTCATCGGCGACCCCGACGGCAAGAAGGTCGTCGTCTTCGCCCAGGACAACGCGTTCGGCCAGGGCAACCTCGCGGCCGTGCAGGCCGTGCTCGGCGGCCAGGGCGCGACCGTCGAGGGCGTGCTCGTGGCCGAGGACGCCACCGAGTTCACGCCCTTCGCGCAGCAGCTGCTCGCCGCCTCGCCCGACCTCGTCTTCGTCGCGTGGGCGGGCGCCTCATCAGGCGCCATGTGGACCGCGCTGTCGCAGCAGGGCGTGTTCGACGCGGTGCCGGTCGTGACCGGCCTCGGCGACACGGCCACGTACGGCGCGTACGGCGACGCATCCGCCGACATCTCCTTCCTCAACCACTACTTCGGGGGTGCCGCCGGCACCGACGCCGAGGCCGCCATGATCGAGTACCTGGAGGCCAACGGCGAGACGCCCGACCTCTTCTCGCCCGACGGCTTCGTCGCCGCGCAGATGATCGTGCAGGCCGTGCGCGAGGGCGGCGACACGGTCGACGGCATGGTCGACGCCCTCGAGGGCTGGACCTTCGACTCGGTCAAGGGCGAGATCACGGTGCGCGAGGACGACCACGCGATGATCCAGCCGATGTACCAGGCCAAGCTCGTGCAGGACGGCGCGAACTGGGTGCCCGAGCTCGTCGACACCATCGACGCCGAGACCGTCGCGCCGCCCGTCGCCGGCGAGTGACCGGACGGACCCGAAGGCAGCCATGACCGACCACCCGATGCTCGCGCTCGAGCACGTCGGCCTCCGCATCGGCGGTGCCCGCATCCTGCACGACGTGTCGCTGCAGGTCGCCCCCGGCGAGATGCTCGGCGTGATCGGCCCGAACGGCGCCGGGAAGACCACGCTCTTCAATGTGATCTCCGGTGTCGTGCGGCCCACCGGAGGCGTCGTGCTCCTCGACGGGCAGGACGTCACGGGCGAGCCGATCCACCGGCGGGCCACCGCGGGCCTCGGGCGCACGTTCCAGACGTCGAGCCTGTTCCCGGCGCTCAGCGTGCTCGAGAACGTCCGGCTGGCTGCCCAGGCGCACGCGGGCCACGCGGCATCCGTCTTCCGCACTCCGCGGCGCACGGATGCCGCGACCCGCGCCGCGCTCGACGCGCTCGCCGAGGTGGGCCTCGCCGATCGCGCCGAGGCCGGTGCCGCCGGACTCGCCCACGGGGAGAAGCGCAAGGTCGAGATCGCGATGCTCATCGCCATGGACCCGAAGGTGGTGCTGCTCGACGAGCCCATGGCGGGCGTCGCGTCGGGCGACGTGCCGGCCATCACCGAGGTCATCCGGGGGCTGCATCGCGGCGGTCGCACCGTGCTGATGGTCGAGCACCACATGGAGGTCGTGCTCGGCCTCGTCGACCGCGTCGCGGTCATGCACCACGGCGAACTCCTCGCCGTCGACACCCCCGAAGCCGTCATGGCGAACCCGACGGTGCAGTCCGCCTACCTGGGGGAGGCGGTATGACCGAGCCCATCCTCGTCGTCGACCGGCTCTCGGGCCGCATCGCCGGCCAGCAGGTCGTCGAGGACGTGTCCTTCGACGTCCCCGCGCTGGGGGTCACGGCGCTCCTCGGGCGCAACGGCGTCGGCAAGACCTCGACGATCAAGTCGATCCTCGGCCTCATCGAGCGCACCGGCGAGGTCCGCCTGGCGGGGACGCGCGTCGATCGGCTGCCCACCCACCGCATCGTGCAGCGCGGCGTCGGCTACGTGCCCGAGGACCGCGAGGTCTTCGGCGCCCTCACCGTGGGCGAGAACCTCCGCCTCGCCGAGCGCGACGACCGGCCGCGCCGCGACCTCGTCGAGCGACTCTTCCCCGACCTCGTCGAGCGACGCGCGCAACGTGCGGGCACGCTCTCGGGCGGACAGCAGCAGATGGTGTCGCTCGCTCGCGCGCTCGTGAACGAGAACCGGTTGCTCCTCGTCGACGAGCCCACGAAGGGCCTCGCCCCGCGCATCGTCGACGAGGTCGCCGCCGCGCTCGCCGAGGCGGCGAAGACCGTGCCGATCCTCCTGGTCGAGCAGAACCTCCACGTCGTGCGCGCCCTCGCCGAACGCGTCGTCGTGCTCTCTGGCGGCCGGGTGGTCTTCACCGGCTCGGCATCCGACCTGCTCGACGACGACGACCGGATCCGGCGCTACCTCGGCGTCCACGACGCCACCTCGGAAGGACGATCCCGGTGAGCACCCTGCTCCTCCTCATCATCACCGGGCTCGGCCTCGGCGCCCTCTACTTCCTCGTCGCGAGCGGACTGTCGCTCATCTACGGCCTGATGGGCGTCCTGAACTTCGCGCACGGCTCGTTCCTCACGATCTCGGCCTTCCTCGGCTGGGAGGTCGGGCGTCGCGTCTCCGACGGCACCTGGGCGGGCCTGGCGATCTCGGCGGTCGTCGGGATGCTCGTCGGCGCGGTCGTCGCCGCGGCGACCGAGTACCTCCTCATCCGCCGCCTCTACGAGCGGCACATCGAGCAGGCGCTCGTCACCGTGGGGCTCGCCCTCGCGAGCGTCGCACTGTTCGAGGGCATCTGGGGCACCGACCCGATCTACACCCAGAAGCCCGAATGGCTGGGCCAGACGACCGAGATCCTCGGTGCGAAGATCCCGAACGACCGGTTCCTGCTCATCGCCTGCGCCGCGCTCGTGCTCGGCGGCATCGTGCTGTTCCTCCAGCGCACCCGCTACGGACTCATCATCCGGGCCGGCGTCGAGAACCGGTCGATGGTCACCGCGCTCGGCATCGACGTGCGGCGGTCGTTCACCATCGTGTTCGCGATCGGCGGCGCGGCGGCCGGGCTCGGCGGAGTGCTCGCCTCCGTCTACTACGGCTACGTCTCCGCGCACCTCGGGTCGGTGCTGCTCATCTTCGCCTTCATCGTCACGGTGATCGGCGGGCTGGGGTCGCTCACCGGCGCAGCCATCGCGTCGGTGCTCGTCGCGGTGCTGCAGCAGTTCGCCAACTACTACCTGGGCGGCACCGGCGACCTCGTCGTGGTGATCGCGCTCGCCGCGGTGCTGCTCGTGCGCCCGCGTGGACTCATGGGGAAGGTCGCATGAACCCGCAGAGAACGGATGCCGGGGCGCCGGCCCACGAGGTCGACCCCGTCGACCGGGCCGACGCCGGGGAACGCTCGGCCGTGGCATCCGCCCGCCGGCCCTTCCTCCTGATCGGCGGCGGCATCGCGCTCGTCGTCGTGCTCGCCATCCTGCCGCTGCTCGCGATCGACCTCCCGGGAGTGCTGCCGGGCCCGACGTACACCCCGGGCACCCTGCAGCTGCTCGCCTACGCGATGCTCATCGCGGCGCTCGCCCTGAGCTACCGCATGATGTTCGGGCTGGCCGGCCTGCTCTCGTTCGGCCACGCGCTGTTCTTCGCGGCGGGCGCCTATGGGCTCGGCATGACCCTCGACGCCTTCGCGCCGGTCAGCTGGCCGAGCGAGCTCATCTTCGTCGGGTCGATCGCCGTCACCCTCGTGCTCGGAATCGTGCTCGCCGCGACGGTCGGGTCGCTCGCCCTGCGTGTCACGGGCATCTCGTTCGCCATGGTCACCCTCGCGTTCGCGCAGGCGGGCTCGGTGCTCATCCGGCGCAACCCCGGCGGGACGACCGGTGGCGACGAGGGGCTCTCGCTCGACATCGACCACGTGCCCGACGCGCTGGTCGGCGTCGTGAACACGCGCAACCTCTACTGGCTCGCGCTCGGTGTGCTCGTGTTCGTGTACCTCGTCGTGCTGTGGGTCGAGCGCAGCCGGGCCGGGCGCGTGGCCGAAGCCGTGCGCGAGAACGAGCTTCGCGTGCGCGTCATCGGCCTGCGGCCGTACACGGTCAAGCTGCTCGTGTTCATCGTCGCCTCGGTGCTCGCCGCGATCGCCGGCATGGGCTACCTGCTGCTGCAGTCGGGCGCCTCGCCGCGCATCGCGACGGCGGACTTCACGCTCACCCTCCTCGTCATCGTCGTGCTCGGAGGGGTGGGCTATCGCTGGGGCGCGATCGTGGGCGGTATCGTCTACACACTGCTCGACCAGCGACTCACGGCGCTCGCGGGCTCCGACCTCATCGCCGGGCTGCCCGCCGTGCTCCGAGTACCGCTGTCCGAGCCGCTGTTCATCCTGGGAACGCTCTTCATCCTCGTGGTGCTGTTCCTCCCAGGGGGGATCGCGGGCATCCCGCAGCGCATGAGCACGGGCCGGAAGCAGCATCCGGCCGAGACGGAGGAGGCCGCGGATGCCTGACGGCCTGAACACGCTCGGACGCTGGACCCGCGACCGGGCCCGCGCCACCCCCGAGCGCATCGCCATCGACGACCGTGGCGTCGTCGTGACGTATCGCGAGCTCGACGCCCGATCGGAGCGGCTCGCCGAGGCGTTCCGCGCCGCCGGCTACTCGATCGGGGACCGCATCGCGACGATCACCGGCAACAGCGCCGACCACGTGGTGCTGTTCTTCGCCTGCGCCAAGGCCGGCCTCGTGCTGGTGCCGCTGTCGTGGCGGCTCGCCCCGCGCGAGCTCGCCGAGCAGCTCGACATCGCCGACCCCGCCCTGCTCCTCGTCGAGAGCGAGTTCGAGTCGCTCGCCCGCGCGACCCTCTCGCGCCTTCCGCAGCGCATCCCGAACGCGCCGCTCGGCGCGCACGGCGTCGAAGCCGAGGTGCCGGCGCCCGCCACCGGCGCCCGCCGAGCGGCATCCTCCGCCCGTCGCGACGTCGGCGACGACGACGCCCTGCTCATCATCTTCACCTCGGGCACGACCGCGACGCCGAAGGGCGCCGTGCTCACGCACCGCAACTGCTTCTTCACGAACCTGTCGCTCTCGCGGATCGCCGAGATCGGCGCGGCCGACACGGTGCTGGCGGTGCTGCCGCAGTACCACGTCGGCGGCTGGAACATCCAGCCGCTGCTGGCGTGGTGGACGGGGGCCACCGTCGTGCTCGAGCGCACGTTCGATCCCGGCCGGGTGCTGCACCTCATCCAGGAGCGGCACATCACGACGATGATGGGCGTGCCGGCCAACTACCTGTTCCTGGCGCAGCATCCCGACTTCGCCGGCACCGACCTGTCGAGCCTCGCGCACGCGATCGTGGGCGGCGCCCCCATGCCCCCCGCGCTGCTGCGCACGTGGCACGCGCGCGATGTCGCGCTCACGCAGGGCTACGGCCTCACCGAGGCGTCGCCGAACGTGCTGTGCCTGCCCGACGAGGACGCGCGCGTTCGCGCCGGCTCGGCAGGCAAGCCGTACCCGCACGTCGACGTGGCCGTCGCCGACCCCGTGACGGGCGAGCACCTCGCGGGCGCAGCCGAAGGGGAGCTGCTCGTGCAGGGCCCCTCCGTGTTCGCCGGGTACTTCCGCGACCCGGCGTCCACCGACGCCGCCCTCGTCGATGGCTGGCTCCGCACCGGCGACCTCGTGCGTCGCGACGTCGACGGGTTCTTCACGATCGTCGACCGCATCAAGGACATCTACATCTCGGGCGGCGAGGGCGTGGCCCCCGCCGAGGTCGAGGCCGTGCTCATGGGGCATCCGGCCGTCGCCGACATCGCCGTCGTGGGCGTGCCCGACGAACGCTGGGGCGAGGTGGGTGCGGCCTGGGTCGTCGTGCACCGGGGGCGGGTGACGGATGCCGCGGAGCTGGTCGAGTTCGCCTCCGCGTCGCTCGCCCGCTACAAGGTGCCGCGGGAGGTGCACTTCGTCGAGGAGCTGCCGCGGTCCACGGCGGGCAAGGTGCTGCGCCGGGTGCTGGCTGAGCGGGTCGTCGCGGCGGCCGCCCGGCCGGCCGACGGTTCGGTCGTCGCGTCGGCG
>NZ_WJSP02000185.1 GCF_009720255.1 Agromyces humi
TGAAGGATGCGATCCCCCGCAAACCTGAAGATGTCGATCTGGTTCGGAAGCCTTGACGCAAGAGCTGGACCTGGGTCGTCCGGGCTTGCGATCAGCGTCGGGCCAAGGTTCTCCCAGTCAGTCCACGTCATGATCCCTCCTCGTTGGCGTCATCCCTGGAACGCTCGTGCCTGGCGACTCGTGCCCCCCACCATTTGAGTGCTAGCGGTCTCTGCATACGACGCCCTACCCTGACGGTAGGTGGCCGCGACCGGGGGGCGGGCCATCCGTGTCACTGAGTGAACCGGCACCGGGTTCAACTTCAGGGACGCCGCTTGACACGCGACTTTGGGGGACCATGGACGATGGCACCGTGATCGGGCGAGGCCTGGAGATTCTGCAGACTGTATCGAGCGGGATACAGGTGCCACTGGCCGAATTGACCCGTCAGACCGGGATACCCAAGCCGACCGCTCGAAGGATCGCCGAGGACCTCAAGCGACGCGGGGTGCTGATCCGCACACCGGGCGGCTATCGAGTCGGCCCTGCCCTGGAGCGCGTCGGCCTCGCGGCCGCACTGCAGCGCAAGCTTCCGGATGCTCACGACCATCTCACCGACCTGCACGTGCATGTCGGCGGAATCGCCTGGTTGGGACTGCTGCGCCCGACCGACTCGACAGAGTTGAGACCGATCGACCTCGTGACCGACGCGGACCACGCGAGCGCGGCAACCGTGGGCTGGCCGGACCTCACGCATCTCGCCACCCTGACCGGAACCGCGGCAGGACGCTTGGTGCTCGCACGACGTCCTGATCTCATCGAAGAGGTCGCTCGCTCCGGGCTGCATCGGTCGACGCCGAAGTCGCCCGCGACGGTGCGCGACCTGGCGGCGGTCATGCGCCAGACGCGAGACCTCGGAGCATCCGTCGAAACCGAACAGTTCACGCTCGGCTGGAGATGCGTGGCCGCGGAGTTCTCGTTCCCCGATGGAACGATCGGCATTGTGGGCGCGACCGCTCGAGTCAACCGAAGCGACGCGCACTCGATGGTGCGCTGGACGCTCCGGGTGGCCGAGTCGATGGCGTCAAGCGCCAAACGCTCCGCCCTGCAAACGCCAGCGGGATGACCCGCGCCGACCGCGGCGTTTGAGCTTCGCGTGCATTCGCGCTCGAGCGCGAGGGCCGCGAGGAATGGCTCGAGCCGACCCCGGGCCTCTGCAGCTCGCTCGACCCCGAGTTCAACATGTGGACGCGAAGGCCCCGATCCTATTGGGTCGGCACGGTCGTCGACCGGCTCATCGCCTCACTGAGGCCCACCGCGACCAGAGCACCGGCGCAGAGGATCCCCGCAAGCACGATCAGTTGGAAACGACCGGCCTCGATCGGTGATGCGCCGGCGAACACCGCGCCGACGAAGGCGCCCGGCAGCACCACGAGACCGGTCGTTCGCGTCTGGTCGACTGACGGGATGAGCGCTTCGCGCACGGCGATGCGGGCCACGTCGAGGGTGGATTGACGCGGCGTTGCTCCGAGCGCGAGCCAACCTTCGACCTCGTCGCGACGTGCCACGACGGACGAGTGGTGATGCCGCCCCGTCAGGGTGGTGATCGTCATCGTGTTGCCCACGACGATTCCGCCGATCGCGAGGACGTACTGCGGCGTCAGCTGGACCGCCCCCGACACGAAGATCACCGCGAGCGTCACGGCAGCGGATCCTGCCATGACCCCGGCGATCGTCAGCAGCATCCGCCAGTCGGCGTGCAGGCGGCGGCCGGCCGTGAGGATCGCGGCCAACAGCATCACCAGCAGCGCCAGCCAGACCCAGAGAAGATCCTCGATGACGATCGTGAGCACGAGGCTCAAGGCGGCGAGCTGCACGGCCGCCCGCATGATGGCGAGGGCTCCGGCGTACCACTGCTTCACGCCATAGAGCCGCAGCGCGATCGCGGTGATCGCCACCAGCGCGCTGACGCCGATCAACGTCGTGAGGGCAACGCTCCAGTCCATGCGGCAGACTCTACGACTCGATCAGTCGCGTCGCGCGATCGCCGCTCAGGCTCTGTCAGTGACCCCGCGTGCCGAAGCGGATCCCGTGCCGCGTCGGAACGGCGCGCGAGTGGGTGAAATCCCAGTTGGCGACGCTCCTGCTCACCCCTCGCGCAACGCCGTCGCGATCGCGTCTCCGAGCACGCGCGCGCCGTCCACCGACGGGTGCAGCCCGTCCCAACTCATCCCCTCGGTGAACCGTCCGTCGGCGGTGCGCAGGCCGGCGGATGCGTCGATGAACCGCCATCCGCGATCGGTCGCCAGGTCGTCGAGGCGTTCGTTGTACGCCACCGCTCCGGCGGGCAACGCGTCCATCGGCGGGATGGAGATGACGACGACGTCCTCGATGCCGACGACCTCGACGATGCGGTCGAGGTTCGCCGCGGAATCCTCGAACGGGATGCCGAACGCGACGTCGTTGGTGCCGGCGAGGACCACGAGCACGTCCGCATCGACCGGACCGACCGAGTCGGCCATCATCGCCGTCGTCGCACCCCACTCCGCCCAGCCACCGGCGAACGCGAAGCCGTCGTCCGCGACATACGTCGTCCACGACGAGGCGCCCAAGTCGCCGGCGGCGAAGTCGGGGCTGTCAGCGTCGGTGATCGAGTCGCCGACGGCGGCGAAACTGCCGTGCGCGGCGACAGCGGATGGCTCGGGCGCGGCGTTTGGGTCAGCGCGACCCGACACGGAGCATCCGACGATCATGCTCGCGGACGCGAGGACGATGAGGGCCGCGCCGACCCGCCGCGCAGTCGCGCCGACTGACGCTGCTGCTGCCCCGACCGCTGCTGCTGCCCCGACCATCTGGCGTTCCCCCGCGTCACGCAGGCCGGGCGCCCGACATGCCCTCGACGGCGTCTTCGATCCCCACTGGGTCGAGTTCGACCTCCTCCATGTAGAGCGTTCCCGCCACGATGAGCTCGTCGCGGATCTGGAAGAGGGTCACGCCGCGAACCTCGAACGACGCCCCATCGGAGCGGGTTCCGTGCCAGGCCCATTCACACCAGTTCAGCTCGCCGTCCTGCACGGAGCGAATCACCTCGGCCCGGATATCAGGGACGCCGCGGAACATCGCCCGCCAGTTCGCGCGAACCTGGTCGAGTCCGACGAACGCGCGGCCCGGGTGAGCCGGCTGACGACTGTCGTAGTCGGGGTGGAAGAGCGCGACCATCCGATCCAGGTCATGATCGTTCATCGCCCCCACCAGCCGGTCGATGACGACGCTCGATTCGCGATGCCCCTCCGGAGTCACGACTCCCATGGAGACAGCATCCTCCTCCGCCTCCCCGATGTCACCGCCCCGCCTGTCTTGCGGATGTCACCGCTCCGCATGCCGGCCGGCGTCGGCGGCGGATCGCCGCAGAGATGCACGCCGTGGCGACGCACACCGCGTGCTCAGGCGCGTCCCTTGAGGATCATGTGCCAGTACACCCAGGGCAGGATGTGTCGGTCGAAGAGCCATGACAGGCGGCGCTCGCGCGACAGGGATTTCCAGAACGGGATCGTGGGCTTCAGTCGGTACTGGTCGTCGAACTCGGCGAAGACGACCGTCGAGCGTGAGACCGTGCTCGGGCACACCGTGTAGCCGTCGTAACGAGCCGTGGGTTCCTTCCCCTCGAGGACGGCCAGCACGTTCTCGGCGACGACCTTGGTCTGCTTCCGAAGTGCGCCACCCGACTTCGAATTGCGGGTCGCCGCGGCATCGCCGAGCGCCCACACATCGTCGTAGCGCACATGGCGGAGCGTCTCGGGGTCGACCTCGACGAACCCTCCCGAATCACCGGCGGCCGGGAGGCTCGTCGACTTCAGCCAGTCGGGAGCGGACTGGGGCGGCACGACATTCAGCACGTCGTACTGCAGGCGCTCGCTCGCACCACCGGCCACGGGTCCGATCTCGGCGGTGCGATGCTCCCCGTCGACCGAGCGCAGCTCCGTTCCGGATCGAAGCTCGATGCCGTACTCGGCGATCTTCCGCTCGAGCTGCCGATCGATCTCCGGGATCCCGAACACGGTCGGGTCGGGCACGATCATCACGACGCGGATGTCGCTCAAAACTCCGGTCGCCCGCCAGTAGTCACACGCGAGGTACATCGGCTTCTGCGACGCACCGGCGCACTTCGCCGGTCCCGGTGGCTGCGTGAAGACGGCCGTTCCCCGGCGCAGGTCGCGGAGGAGCCGAGACGCCTTCGGCACCAGCTCGAACTCGTAGTGCGATGCGACCTCCGGCGTGCCCAGCGCGGCGGTGAGGCCGGGCACCCGGTCCCAGTCCAGCTGCATCCCCGGACAGACGATCAGCTGGTCGTAGGTGATGCGACGACCTGACGCGAGGATGACGGTGGCATCCTCGGGGTCGAGATCCGCCACGGCCTCCTGGATCCACCCGACGCCCTTCGGCATGACGGAGGCCTGCGGCCGCACGGCCATGCTGGCGCGAGCGACACCACCGGCCGCGTGCGAGAACAACGGCTGGAAGCGATGCTGCTCACGTGGTTCGATCACCACCACGTCATCGACGCCGTGCCGATGCAGGCGCCCGGCGACCGAGAGTCCCGCGTTGCCTCCGCCGATGATCACGATGCGGTGATGGGTCATGGGGCGCCTCCTTGGACGTCGATGGGCAGCCGGGTCCGAACCTATGCGCCGCCCCCCGGCGAAGCGACCCGCTTGACGCGACCGGCATCGAGTGCATCGCGAGGTCGCTCCCGATCGGCGAACCTGTGGCGCCGGCATCCGGCGCTCGTAGCATTGGAGTATGCGTCCGCTTGACGAAGCTGCCGCGACTGATGGCGGCGGCACCGCATCACCACCGGGCCGCTCAGGTGCCGGCAGCCCGCCGACGCCCGACGACCTTCGCGAGGCCCGCGAGGTGCTCACCACCGAGTACAACGTGCTCATGTCGGCCTTGAGCACCGCCTGGACGGCTTCGTTGACCCGGACGAGCCTGTTCCTCGCCGTGGTCTCGGCCGCCGGCGTCGCGTTCGGGTTCGCCTCGCAGGGCGGGATGGACTCCTCGACCTTTCTCGCCGTGGCGTTCCTCGTGCTGTTGCTCACGTTGTTCCTCGGGATCGCCACGTTCATCCGACTGGTCGAGATCCAGCGAGAAGCGACGGTGTACCTCACGGGCATGAATCGGATCCGCCACTTCTTCGCCGAATCCTCGCCGACCGCTGCTTCCTACTTCGTCCTGCCCGTCAACGACGACGAGACGGCGTTGTATCGGAGCATCGGAACCGGCATGCGCCTGAAGCGCCCTCGGTTCCGGATGCTGCACCTCTCCGTGCAGACGCAGGGCATCGTCGGTATCGTCACGGCCGTGGTGGCCGGCAGCTGCGCCGGCCTCGCCGGATCAGCAGGCGGGCCGATCGTGGCCTGGCCGCTTGCCGCCCTGCTGTTCCTCGTCACACTGATCCTTCTCTACGTCTACTGGCATCGATCGCTCACCGAGGTTCGCACCATGCTTCGGCCGCGCTATCCGACGGTTCCGACCGTCACGGATCAGGCGGAAGCGAAGGGCTGAGCGTCGGTTCGACTCGCCCTCCCCAGGTGGGTGATGGGTGGAGTTCTCCACAGGCGAATGCCTGATCAACCCTGATTTTCAGGCGCGAACGGATGTCGGTGGGTGGGTGCATGATCGAAGCATGGAAGATCTCCCGCCGACGGCGCCGGTGCACCCCCTGGTGCCGCCGACGCCACAGCCGCGCCTGACGGCGCCGGGCGCGCTCGCCGCGCTCGAGCAGGATGTCGCGGCGCTGCGCGAGGCGTGGGCGGGCTCGATGCCGGCGTGGGGCGCGGTTCCTGGCGACGTGCAGGTCGAGGTGGAACAGATGAGCGACTCCGGGCTCATGCGGGTCACCGATGCGCTCGCGCAGGTCCGGCGCGACATCGACGCCGTGTTCGCCCGGGTCGCTGCCGAGGTGACGAAGCGTTCCGGGCCCGAGTTCGGCGACACCGGGTTGGCGAAGGCGCAGGGCTTCCACAATCCAGTGCGACTGATCGCCGCAGCCACCGGCGCGTCGCGCGCCGACGCGCAGAGGCTGATCACCGTCGGCACCGTCACCGCGCAACGCCAGACCTTCAGTGGCGAGCGACTCCCCTCGCGGCATCCGCACGTCGCCACTGCCCTGGAGTCGGCGAAGATCGGCATCGACGCGGCATCTGCGATCACCTCGATGCTCGACCGCGCGTCGGCGCGGGCGGAGGCGAGCAGGGTCGACCGCGTCGAAGCAGCGCTCGTCGGGCTGGCCGCGCAGGTGCCGCTCGAAACGCTCCTTCGCGGTGTTCGCGAGGCCGAGGCTCGCCTCGACCCCGACGGAGTCGAACCGCGAGAAGACGAGCTCCGTATGGAGCGTTCGCTGACGATGCGCGAAGACCGCCACGGCATGGTGCACCTGCATGCCCGCCTCGACCCCGAGAGCGCCGCGCCGGTGAAGGCGGCGATCGAGGCGCTCGTGACCGACGTGGTGCGGCGGCGCGGGCCGGGCAGCGGCGACGGCGATGGCGGACCTGTCGTCGAGGACCGACGTTCGATCCCGCAGATCCAGGCCGATGCGCTCGCCGCCCTCGCCCGCCACACCCTCGGCTGCGCGCAGACCCTCACCCCGCTCGCGAAGACGACGGTCGTCGTCCGCGTCGACCTCGACACGCTCGTCACTGGACTCGGTCACGCGCGCATCGACGGCCTCGATCAGCCCATCTCCGCTGCGACCGCCCGCCGCATGGCCGCCGATGCCGAACTCGTTCCCGCCGTGCTCGGCGGCGACAGCCTCCCGCTCGACCTCGGAAGGGCCGCCCGGCTCTTCAGCAAGGCGCAGCGCCTGGCACTCGGCGAGCGCGACGGCGGGTGCGCCTCATGCGGTCAGAACATCGCCTATGTCGAAGCCCACCACGTCGCCTGGTGGGAACGCGATGCGGGCCCGACCGATCTCTCGAACGGAGTCATGCTCTGCAGCTTCTGTCACCACATGATCCACCGCGAGGGGTGGCAGATCCTTCCGAGCCCGAACGACGTGTGGTTCATCCCGCCACCGCACATCGACCCGGCGCAGGTTCCGCGGCTCGGCGGGCGAGCGCGAGGACATCGTCATCGGCGTGATCGACTCGGGCATCTGGCCCGACGGCCCGAGCTTCTCCG
>NZ_WJSP02000186.1 GCF_009720255.1 Agromyces humi
CTCCTCGACGCGCTCGTGATCCTCGACCGCCTGGGCGCCGCGCCGCTCGCGCGGCGGGTGCGCGCAGACCTCCGAGCCCGCGGCGTGCGGAGCATTCCTCGTGGGCCCTCGAGCGTGACCCGGCGCAACCCCGAGGGACTGACCGATCGCCAGGTCGGGGTGCTCGAACTCCTCGCCGAGGGCCTCACCAACGCGGAGATCGCCGACCGGCTCGTGGTCTCCGTTCGCACGGTGGACAGCCACGTCGCGGCGGTGCTCGCCAAGCTCGGCGTCCAGAGCCGCCAGGACGCGGTGCGCGCCGCCCGAGAGCTCGGCCTGCTCTCGGCATGAACCCCTCCAGCGGCGGGCGATCTCGGTAACCGCTGCGTCCGATCTCGGTAGTCCTCGCCGACGAGCCGACCCGCCACCTCGCCGTAGAACTGGAATGAGCCCGGGAACGGGACGCGAACCACGGATCGAGGGGTCATCATGAACACCGCAGTCATCGGCACCGCAGGCATCGTCCGCCCGTCGGGTGGCGACACCCTGCTCCGGCGCATCTCACGTCGCAGCGGCCTCGCGCTCCTCGCGTGGAGCCGCAGCGCGGAGCAGCGCCACGCCGCACCCACCCGCGAGGAGCTCGCCGAGCTGCACGAGCGGCGGCTGGTCGCCGCGCAGCTGCGCGAGGAACGGTTCCGGGCTGTGGCGCTCGGCCGCCTGTTGTGACCGCTGCGCCACACCCGTGAGAGTCCAGGGCCGACGCGTCACGCGAACGAGGGTCACCGGTTGAGAGCGTTTCCACTCGTCGGTCGGCGAAGACGCCCGAGATGACGCGCCGGCCGCCGCCGGGAGCATCCGCACCTGCCAATCATTGCAAGCGCTTGCATTAACGTGCGTCGGGCTGTAGGTTCGGCAGTCGGTGGCACGCGGTCGTGCCGGGAATCGGGAGTCAAGGATGACGCAACGGGTGCGCGCCCGCGGTTGGTTCGCTGCAGCAGTCACGGGAGCCCTCGCGGCATCCGCCATCGTCTTCGTGCCGGGCCTCGCGGCCGCGGCCGAGGAGCCCCGCACGTTCGCCCTCGTGGGCAGCCTGCAGTCGGAGCTCGGATGCACCGACCTCGGCGCCAACGCCGGCGGCGACTGGGAGCCGGCCTGCGCCGAGACGGAGCTCACCGCCACGGGCACGCCGGGCGTGTACGCCGCCGAATTCACGATCCCGGCCGGCAGCTACGAGTACAAGGTCGCCGTGGACGACGCGTGGGCCGAGTCCTACGGCCTCAACGGCGGCGGCGACAACATCCCGCTCACGGTCGAGGGCGACACCCCCGTGCGGATCGTGTTCGACGACACGCTGAAGCGCGTGGGCCTCGAGGCCACCGGCCTGCGCGGCGCGTACGACGAGGCATCCGACGCCGGCCTCGTCGCCGACCCGGTGCGCCAGCCCGGCAGCGACGAGCAGTTCTACTTCGTCATGACCGACCGCTTCCAGAACGGCGACGCCGCCAACGACCAGGGCGGCCTCACCGGCGATCGGCTGACCACCGGCTACGACCCCGCCGCGAAGGGCTTCTACAACGGCGGCGACCTCGCCGGCCTGCGTTCGCAGCTCGACTACATCGACGGGCTCGGCACGACGGCCATCTGGCTGACGCCGAGCTTCAAGAACCGCCCGGTGCAGGGTGAGGGCGCCGATGCGAGCGCCGGCTACCACGGCTACTGGGTCACCGACTTCACCCAGATCGACCCGCACCTCGGCACGAACGCCGAGCTCGAGGCGCTCATCGCCGAGGCGCACGCCAAGGGCATCAAGGTCTACTTCGACATCATCACGAACCACACGGCCGACGTCATCGACTACGAGGAGGGCGAGCACTCCTACATCGACCAGGCGACCAGCCCCTACCGCGACGCCGACGGCAACGCGTTCGACCCGGGCGACTACGCCGGTGCCGGCGACCCGGCCTTCCCGGCCCTCGACGCCGACACGAGCTTCCCGTACACGCCGACCGTGACGGCCGAGGACGCCGACCTCAAGGTGCCGGCCTGGCTCAACGACCCGACGCTGTACCACAACCGCGGCGACTCCACGTGGGAGGGCGAGTCGGTCACGTTCGGCGACTTCGTCGGCCTCGACGACCTGATGACCGAGCACCCCACCGTCGTCAACGGCTTCGTCGACGTCTACGACGACTGGATCGACCTCGGCATCGACGGGTTCCGCATCGACACGGCCAAGCACGTGAACTTCGAGTTCTGGGAGCAGTGGTCGACGCAGGTGCTCGACTACGCCCACGCGGCAGGCAAGCCCGACTTCTTCATGTTCGGCGAGGTCTACGACGCCGACCCGCAGAAGCTCAGCCCCTACGTGCGCAAGACCGACATGAACTCGGTGCTCGACTTCACCTTCCAGTCGCAGGCCGTGAGCTTCGCGGCGGGCAACTCGGCGAAGAACCTGCAGTCGCTCTTCGCGGGCGACGACTACTACACGACCCCCGACTCGTCGGCCACGGCGCTGCCGACCTTCCTCGGCAACCACGACATGGGCCGCGTCGGCTACTTCCTGCAGGGCACGGATGCTCCGCTGCAGCGTGATGAGCTCGCCCACGAGCTGCTCTTCCTCACGCGCGGCCAGCCCGTCGTCTACTACGGCGACGAGCAGGGCTTCGCCGGCACCGGCGGGGACCAGAGCGCACGCCAGACCCTCTTCCCGACGCAGGTCGCGGAGTACCAGATCCAGCCGCTCGTCACGGGGGAGACGTTCGGCACGGGCGCGCACCTCGCGACCGACGCGCCGATGTACGAGCACATCGCGGCCCTTGCGGACCTTCGCGCCACCAACCCGGCACTGTCGACCGGCGCGCAGATCGAGCGCTACGTCGACAACGGCGCGGGCGTCTACGCCTTCTCGCGGGTCGACCGCACCGAGAAGGTCGAGTACCTCGTCGCGTCGAACAACTCGAACGCCGTGAAGACGGTCGACGTGCCCACCCTCACGAAGGACGGCGCGTTCGAGGTGCTCTACGGCGACGCCTCGGCCGTCACCGCGAACGCCGACGGCGTGGCATCCGTCACCGTGCCGGCCCTCGGCACCGTGGTGCTGAAGGCCGACCGCACGGTCAGCGCGCCCGACGCGGCATCCGCCGTCTCGGTCTCGAGCCCCTCAGCGGGCGCCGGCGTCACGGGCATCGCGCCGGTGGTGGCCGACGTGGACGACGCGACCTGGCAGGAGACGAGCTTCGCCTGGCGCGTGGCCGGCTCCGACGACTGGCACGCGCTCGGCACCGCCGAGGACACCACCCCCCGCGTCTTCCACGACACGGCGGGCCTCGCGAACGGCACGCTCCTCGAGTACCGCGCGGTGTCGACGGATGCCGCGGGCCACCGCTCGGCGGCCAGCACCTACGCCTCGGTCGGCAACGCCGTGAACCTCGTCGAGGAGGAGGAGCCCGAGCAGCCGATCGACCTCGTGACGGTGCCCGGCTCGCACAACTCGGAGATGGGCTGCCCCGGCGACTGGACGCCCGGCTGCGAGGCCGCGAAGCTCACGCTGCGCGCCGATGGCATCTACGCCGGCACCTTCGACGTGCCCGCGGGCGACTACGAGTACAAGGTCGCGCTCAACGGCAGCTGGGACGTGAACTACGGCGCCAACGGCGCACCCGGCGGTGGCAACATCGCCTACAGCCACGACGGTGGCCCGATCACGTTCTTCTGGAACCCCGACACCAAGGTGGTCTCGTCGACCGCCGAGGGCCCCGTCGTGACGGCGCCCGGCAGCTTCCAGTCCGAGATCGGATGCTCCGGCGACTGGCAGCCCGACTGCCTCGCCTCGCTCCTCCAGGACGGCGACAAGGACGGCGTGTACGAGTTCTCGACGACGGCCATCCCGGCCGGCTCCTACGAGGGCAAGGTCGCGCACAACCGCAGCTGGGATGAGAACTACGGCGTCGGCGGTGCTCCGGGCGGCGCCAACTACGCCTTCACCACGAAGGACGGCGAGCTCGTCACGTTCCGCTACACGATCGCCACGCACGTGCTCGTGATCGAGGTGTCGAACCCGCCGCTGCCGGGCGTCGGCCAGTCCAACGCCTACTGGCTGGGTGAGGACACGCTCGCCGTGCCGCCGACGTTCGCCGGCGCCGGTGACCCGAGCGGTTCGACGTACACGCTGGAGCACTCGCCGGAGGCGACCCTCGCGGTCGAGGACGGCGCAGTGACCGGCGGCGACGAGGCCGTGGAGCTCGCCTACGACCCGGCCGGGCTCACCGAAGCCCAGGCGGCGAAGTTCCCGCACCTCGCGGACTACACGGTGCTGCGACCCGAAGGCCTCGACCGCAGCGAGGTGGCGAGCCTGCTCACCGAGCAGCTCCAGGTCGCCCAGCGTCTGGACGGCACCCTGACGGCGCTCACCGGCGTGCAGATCCCCGGTGTGCTCGACGACCTCTACGCCGACGCCGTGGCCTCCGTGCCGCTCGGCGTCGGCTGGAGCGGCGACGCGGCGACCGCGACGCTCTGGGCGCCGACCGCGCAGGCGGTGTCGCTCGAGCGCTGGGATGCCGGGGCATCCGCCGAACCGGAGGTCATCGAGGCGACCTTCGACGACGCGAACGGCACCTGGAGCGTCGACGGCCTCGCCGCCGGCGATGAGTACCGCTGGTCGGTGCGGGTGTACGCGCCCACGACGGGCGCCATCGAGACCAACTCGGTCACCGACCCGTACTCCGTCGCGCTCACCACGAACTCGACGAGGACGGTCGTCGCCGACCTCGACGACGCGTCGCTCGCGCCCGAGCAGTGGGCCGAGACGCCCGCGCCCGTGGTCGACCGACCGGTCGACCGGGCGATCTACGAGCTGCACGTGCGCGACTTCTCCATCACCGACGAGTCGGTGCCCGAGGCCGAGCGCGGCACCTACCGTGCCTTCACGCGCGACTCCGCGGGCACAGCCCAGCTGAAGCAGCTCGCCGACGCCGGCATCAACACCGTGCACCTGCTGCCGACCTTCGACATCGCCACGATCGAGGAGAACCGGGCCGCGCAGGCGACTCCCGCGTGCGACCTCGCCTCCTACGGTCCGGCGTCGGAGGAGCAGCAGGCCTGCATCGACGGCATCCGCGACCTCGACGGCTTCAACTGGGGCTACGACCCGTTCCACTTCCAGGCGCCCGAGGGCTCCTATGCGGTGGACCCGAACGGCGGCGCTCGCGTCAGCGAGTTCCGCGAGATGGTCGGCGCGCTGCACGGCATGGGCCTGCAGGTCGTGCTCGACGAGGTCTACAACCACACCGCGGCATCCGGCCAGGGTGCGAAGTCCGTGCTCGACCGGATCGTGCCCGGCTACTACCAGCGGCTCAACGCGGCCGGCAATGTCGAGACCTCGACCTGCTGCCAGAACGTCGCGACCGAGCACGAGGTTGCCGAGAAGCTCATGGTCGACTCCGTCGTGCTGTGGGCCAAGGAGTACAAGGTCGACGGGTTCCGCTTCGACCTGATGGGACACCACTCCAAGGCGAACATGCTCGCGGTGCGGGCCGCGCTCGACGAGCTCACGCTCGCAGAGGACGGCGTCGACGGGAAGCACGTGTACCTCTACGGCGAGGGCTGGAACTTCGGCGAGGTCGCGAACAACGCCCGGTTCGAGCAGGCCACGCAGGGGCAGCTCGGCGGCACGGGCATCGGCTCGTTCAACGACCGGCTCCGCGACGGCGTGCACGGCGGCAGCCCGGTGGTCGGGGAGTCGCTCTTCGAGCAGGGCTTCGGCACCGGGCTCGCGGGCGACCCCAACGGACGGCCGCTGGCTCGCGACGAGTCCGAGATCCGCACGCTCGGGGAGCAGACCGACCTGGTGAAGCTCGGCCTCGCCGGCAACCTCCGCGACTTCGAGTTCACGGGGTACGACGGCGTGCTGAAGAGCGGCGCCGAGGTCGACTACAACGGCGCCCCGGCGGGCTATGCGGACCAGCCCGACGAGGTGATCAACTACGTCGACGCGCACGACAACGAGACGCTGTACGACCTCGGCGTGCTGAAGCTGCCCGTCGACCTGCCGATGGCCGACCGGGTGCGCATGAACACGCTGTCGCTCGCGACGGTGACCCTGTCGCAGACGCCCTCGTTCTGGCACGCCGGCACGGAACTCCTGCGTTCGAAGTCGCTCGACCGCAACAGCTACAACTCGGGTGACTGGTTCAACCGGATCGACTGGACCGGCCAGGAGTCGACCTTCGGGTCGGGACTGCCGGGCGAGGCCGACAACGGCGACAACTGGGCGGTCATGCGGCCGCTGCTCGAGAACCCGGCGCTCAAGCCCGGGGCGGCCGACATCGCGGCGGCCGAGGCATCCGCGCTCGACCTGCTTCGCGTGCGGAACGAGGTCGACCTGTTGCAGCTCGGCTCGGCGGAGCTCATCGACGAGAAGGTCAGCTTCCCGAACAGCGGCCCCGACGCCACGCCCGGCCTCATCGTCATGAAGATCGACGACCTGGTGGGCGACGACGCCGACCCCGAGCTCGACGGCGCCCTCGTGGTGTTCAACTCGTCTCCCGAGGCGATCACCGAGCAGGTCGACGGGCTCGCGGGCCGCGACTTCGCCCTCACCGACGCGCAGGCGAACGGCGCCGACGCGGTCGTGAAGACCACGGCGTGGGATGCCGCGAGCGGCTCGGTCACCGTGCCGGCCCGTTCGGTCGCGGTGCTGGTCGACGAGCAGGCGCCGCCCGCGGTCGCCACGTTCACGATCGGCGCGCCGAACAAGCTGCTCGCCAAGGCGGGCTCGGCGGTGCACTACGTGGGCGCGGTGCTCGCGGCCGACGGGTCGAAGCCCGTGGGCACGGTCACCATCACCGACGGCTCGACGGTGCTCGCCACCGTGGAGCTCACGGCGAAGGACCGCGGCCGCATCTCGGTGAAGCTGCCGAAGCTGTCGGCGGGCGTGCACGTGATCCGGGCATCGTTCGACGGCGGCGAGGGGTTCAGCGACTCGCGGTCGTTCCCGGTGTACTCCTGCACCGAGGTGCCGTCCTCGGACACCTTCCAGGTTCCGACGGGGACGTCGTCGCGGGCGCGGTCTGGGATCTCCGGGATGCGGTCCTGGAGTCGGCGAAGGATGTCCTTCCAG
>NZ_WJSP02000187.1 GCF_009720255.1 Agromyces humi
GGGCTCACCGCCACCGATCCCGTCTCGATCACGGTGGCCGCGGGCTCGTCGCTCGCCGGCGTGCAGGCCGCCGCGCCGTCCGTGGTTCCGGCCCGGGTCGGGGCGTCCGAGAACGCGTTCGACGTGCCCGTGACCTGGGACTGGACGGGCATCACGGATGCCGCGTTCGACGAGGTCGGGGTCGTGCAGGTGCCCGGTGCGGCATCCGCCGACGGGGCCTCGCTGAGCGCGCAACTGGCCGTGCTCGTGACCGAGGGCACGCTGCGCAACGTCAACCCGGATGCCGGCACCACCGCCTCGGCGAGCTCGACCGAGTCGGGCTACCCGGCCGACCGCACGCGCAACGGCGTCGACGGCGACAAGGGCTGGTCGAACTGGGTCTCGACGAACAAGCCGGCGCAGTCGACGCTGACGTACCTGTACGCGGTGCCGCACCAGGTGCAGCAGGTCTCGGTGCAGTTCTACCGCGACGGCACCACGAGCTGGGCGCAGACCATGCAGGTGCAGGTGCGCGGCGCCGACGGCACCTGGGTGGCCGCGCCCGGCTGGGAGACCGCGAAGCCCGTGGCCTCGCCGGCCGACGGCAGCGCGCCGACCGTCGTGGCGTCGTTCGCGCCGGTCACCGCGACCGGCGTGCGCGTCATCATGAACGCCTACCCGAACACGCACCTCATCGTGTCGGAGGTGAAGGTGTTCGAGTCCGTGGCCGCGCCCGCAGCAGTCGCCGAACTCGCAGTGCTGCGCCTCGACGGCCAGACGATCGACGGGTTCGACCCGGCGCGCCTCGACTACGAGGTCGACGTCGAGGGCGGACGACTGCCCGCGGTCGACGGCATCGCGGTCGACTCGGACGCCACCGTGCGGGTCACGCAGGCGACGACGGCGAACGGCGGCGTCGCCACGATCGTCGTGATGTCGGCCGACGGCAGCGCGACTCGCACGTACTCGATGACCATCCGCAGGCATGCGGTGATCGACGGGTTCGCGCTCGCCGACCGGCCGCGAGTGGGCACCCCGGCCTCGGCCGTGGGCGCGTTCGATCCGGCCGACGGCGAGATCGCGTGGCAGTGGCTGCGCAACGGCGAGCCGATCCAGGGCGCGACGGATGCCACGTACACGCCGGTCACGAACGACGCGGGCAAGCTGCTGAGCGTCCGCGTGACGGTCTCGGCCGACGGCGTCGAGGCGGCGACCGCGGAGAGCGACGCGCAGCGGATCCTGGCGGCGAACTCGCGCAAGCCGTGATGCGTGATCTGCCGATGACCTGATTCCGGATGCCGCGAGGGCGGCCGTCGCATCGTGCGACGGCCGCCCTTCGCGTGCCGCGGGGAGCGATCGAGTGGATGCCGAAGCCGCGTGCGGGCGCGCTGAAGTGCGGGTTCGGCATCCACTCGATGCGTGGTGGGCGGTGCGCGCGGCTCAGGCGGGCGGGCGGGCGGTGCTCTCTCGCACGATGAGCTCGGTGGCCACGAGCGTGCTGCCCTCGCGCTCGCCCGACTCGACCTCGCTCAGGAGCGCTTCGACCGAGCGGCGGCCGACCTCGCCGAAGAACTGCCGCACGGTGGTGAGCGGCGGCCAGAAGCTGCGCGACTCCTCCATGTCGTCGAACCCGACGACGCTGACCTCGGCAGGCACGGCGCGGCCCGACTCGTGCATGGCGCGCAGCACGCCGAGCGCCATCTGGTCGTTGGCGGTGAAGATCGCCGTGACCTCGGGGTCCTTCGCGAGCTCGAGTCCGATCGCGTGGCCCGACTCGCTGGACCAGTCGCCGACGAGCGCGGCGGGCACCTCGGCGCCGTGGGCGCGGAGGGTCTGCTCCCACGCCTCGCGGCGGTGGGTCGCCGAGTATGAGCGCTCGGGTCCGGCGACGTGCCAGACCGTGCGGTGGCCGAGGCCGAGGAGGTGCTCGGTGGCCAGCCGTGCGCCGTGCGCCTGGTCGGTGTCGACCATCGGGTAGCGGTCGCCCGCGGTGGAGTCGACGACGACCACGGGGAGGCCCGCGGGCAGCTCGACGTCGTTCTCGTCGAGCAGGTGCGCCTCGACGATGATGATGACCCCGTCGACGGCCTCCTCGCTGAGGCGGTCGAACGCGCCCGCGACCTCGCCCTGGGTCGGGTGCGGCACGGGGATGAGGGTGATCGAGTAGCCGGCGTCCGCCGCCGCGACGGCGATCGCGTCGAGGGTGCGCATGTTGCCGAAGCTCGAGAGCGTGAACATGATGACGCCGATCGAGTGGAACCGGCCGCTGCGCAGCGCTCGGGCGGCGCTGTTGGGGCGGTAGCCGAGCTTGCGCATGGCGGTGAGCACGCGCTCGCGGGTGTCGGCGTCGACGTTGCTCCGCCCGTTCGACACGCGCGACACCGTCTGCCCCGAGACGTTGGCCTCGCGGGCGACATCCGCCATCGACGGGCCGCGCCGTCGGAGCGGCAGCGCCTCGGTCTGGTTGGTGGTCGTCATCGCCGCTCCCTCGAACACTTCGTGCGTCACGCCCAGACTTGCACAGACTGGCGCATGTTCACGTCAACATGCTACGGTAATCAGACTGCATGTTGACGTGAACATGCGAGCGATTGGAAATCCGAAATGACAACGACGTCCCCTCCCGCGCCGGCGGCGGTGGTCACCGCCCCGCCGAGCCGACGCGCCCGAGTCCGCGGACGCAGCGAGTGGAAGGGCCTCGCCTTCGTGGCGCCCTTCCTCGTGGTGTTCCTGCTGGTGTTCATCGCGCCGGTCGCCTACTCGGTCTACCTCAGCCTCTTCCGCGAGCAGCTCATCGGCGGCAACGCGTTCGTGGGCGCGGAGAACTACCTCGAGCTGTTCGCCGACCCGCAGTTCTGGGAGGGCTTCGGGCGCGTCACGCTGTTCCTGCTCATCCAGGTGCCCATCATGCTCGGCCTCGCGCTGGTCGCCGCGCTCGCCATCGACAGCGCCCGCCTGCACGCCTCGGGCTTCTTCCGCATCGTGATCTTCCTGCCCTACGCCGTGCCCGCCGTCGTCGCGGTGCTCATGTGGGGCTTCATCTACGGCGACAACTTCGGCCTGGCCGCCAACATCAACGACTGGCTGGGCAGCGAGGTCATCACGCCGTTCGCCCGCAACTGGATCCTCGTCTCGATCGGCAACATCGTGACCTGGGAGTTCGTCGGCTACAACATGCTGATCTTCTACTCGGCCCTCCGGGTCATCCCGACCGACCTCTACGAGGCCGCCGAGCTCGACGGCGCCGGCCCGATGCGCGTCATCACCGGCATCAAGCTCCCCGCTCTCCGCGGCGCCATCGTCATCGCGACGATCTTCTCGATCATCGGCAGCTTCCAGCTCTTCAACGAGCCGAACATCCTGCGCACCCTCGCGCCGAACATCATCACCACCTACTTCACGCCGAACATGTACGCCTACAACCTGTCGTTCGCCGGCCAGCAGTACAACGCCTCCGCCACGGTGGCGATCGTCATGGGCGTGATCACCGCGGTGATCGCCTACGTCGTGCAGCTCCGCGGCTCCCGGAAGGAAGAACGATGAGCGCCACCATCGCCCCCGAGGTGCGAGCCGCAGACCACAAGCGAGCGGATGCGGCATCCGCCCGCCGTGGCACTCGAGGCCCGCGCCGCCGCAACTCGCCGCTGCGCCCCCGCAAGTCGGTGGCGTTCACGCTGCTGATGGGCATCTTCGTGCTCTACAGCCTCGTGCCGCTCGCGTGGCTCGTGATCAACGCGACGAAGACGCAGAGCGGGCTGTTCTCGAGCTTCGGCCTGTGGTTCGACGACGACTTCGTGCTCTTCCAGAACATCTGGGAGACGCTGACCTACCGCGATGGCATCTTCCTGCGCTGGTTCGGCAACACGCTGCTCTACGTGGTGGTCGGCGCCGGCGGCGCGACGCTGCTCGCCACGCTCGCGGGGTACGGCCTCGCGAAGTTCCGGTTCCGGGGCCGCCGCGCGATCTTCGCGGTCGTGCTCGGCGCGATCGCGGTGCCCGGCACGGCGCTCGCGGTGCCGACGTTCCTCATGTTCAGCCAGCTCGGCCTCACGAACACGCCGTGGGCGATCATCATCCCGTCCCTGATCAGCCCGTTCGGGCTCTACCTGATCTGGGTGTACGCGGTCGACTCAGTACCCACCGAGATCCTCGAGGCGGCGCGCATGGACGGCGCGGGGGAGTTCCGCACGTTCTTCACGATCTCGGGGCGCCTCCTCGCGCCCGGCATCGTCACCGTGCTGCTGTTCACGGTCGTGGCCACCTGGAACAACTACTTCCTGCCGCTGATCATGCTGAGCGACCCCACCTGGTACCCGCTCACGGTCGGCCTGAACCAGTGGAACGCCCAGGCCACGGGCGTCGCCGCGCAGCCGATCTACAACCTCGTCATCACGGGCTCGCTCCTCACCATCCTCCCCATCGTCATCGCGTTCCTCGGCCTGCAGCGGTTCTGGCAGTCGGGGCTCAGCGCCGGCAGCGTCAAGCAGTGACCGAGCGGCACTGCCTGTCCATTCCGCACCCCACCGCTCACCCGGAGCGTCCTGCCCCGGATCACAGATGGCACAACGAAGTGAAGGGAAACATCACATGACCATCGCCCGCACCGCCTTCCGGCGGACTCTGGCGGTCGCCGCGACCGCCGCCCTCGCGGTCGGCGCGCTCGCCGCGTGCTCGACCGGAGCCGACACCACCTCCGGCGGCGGCTCGGCCTCCGACCTGGACGCCGCACTCGAGGCCGGCGGCAAGCTCACCTATTGGAGCTGGACCCCCAGCGCCGAGGCGCAGGTGGCCGCGTTCGAGGAGGCGTACCCCAACGTCGACGTCGAGCTCGTGAACGCCGGCACCAACACCGAGGAGTACACGAAGCTGCAGAACGCGATCAAGGCGGGCTCGGGCGCGCCCGACGTCGTGCAGATCGAGTACTACGCGATGCCGCAGTTCGCCCTCGCCGACTCGCTCGTCGACCTCAGCGAGTACGGCCTCGACGAGCTGGAGGACCAGTACAGCGCCTCGACGTGGGGCAGCGTGAACGTCGACGGCAAGCTCGTCGGCCTGCCGCAGGACTCGGGCCCCATGGCCCTCTTCTACAACAAGTCGGTCTTCGACCAGTACGGCATCGCCGTGCCGACCACCTGGGACGAGTACGTCGCCGCCGCGCGCCAGCTGCACACCGCCGACCCGACGAAGTACATCACGTCCGACACCGGCGACGCCGGCTTCGCGACGAGCATGATCTGGCAGGCGGGCGGCCGTCCGTTCGCCATCGACGGCACCGACGTGACCGTCAACTTCCAGGACGAGGGCACCGAGCAGTGGACCGGCGTCTGGAACCAGCTCATCCAGGAGGACCTCGTCGCCACCACCCCCGGGTGGAGCGATGAGTGGTTCAAGGGCCTCGCCGACGGCTCGATCGCCACGCTACCCATCGGCGCGTGGATGCCGGGCGTGCTCGAGTCGAGCGTCGCGGATGCCTCGGGCGACTGGCGCGTCGCACCGATGCCCACCTACGACGGCACCCCGGTGACCTCGGAGAACGGCGGCGGCGGCCAGTCGGTCGTGAAGCAGTCGAAGAACCCGGCGCTCGCCGCCGCGTTCCTCCGCTGGCTGAACAGCGACCCGGCGTCGATCGAGGTGTTCCTCGAGAGCGGCGGCTTCCCGTCGACCACGGCGAACCTCGACGACCCCGAGTTCGTGAACCAGGAGTCGGAGTACTTCGGCGGCCAGAAGATCAACGAGGTGCTCACGCAGGCCTCGAAGGACGTGGCGCCCGGCTGGTCGTACCTGCCCTACCAGGTGTACGCGAACAGCATCTTCGGCGACACCGTCGGTCAGTCCTACGCGAACAAGACCGACCTGAACGAGGGCCTCGCCGACTGGCAGTCCCAGCTCGTCGACTACGGCAACGAGCAGGGCTTCACGGTCGGCGAGTAGTCGCTCGCATCGCGGTGGGGCCGGTCGGGCACTCCCGGCCGGCCTCGCCGCATCACCCCCCCCTTCCCAAGCCCGTGGGGCCGCCGCGAGCACGCCCCTTCCCCTGTCCACGATCACCAGAACGGATGCCAGTGACCGCCCACTCCCGCTTCGCCATCGGGCCGACCGACTTCGAGCTCGACGGGCAGCCGCACCGCATCCTCGCGGGCGCGTTGCACTACTTCCGGGTGCACCCCGACCTCTGGGCGGACCGCATCCGCAAGGCCCGCCTCATGGGCCTGAACGCCATCGAGACCTACGTCGCGTGGAACGCGCACGAGGCGCACCGCGGTGAGTGGCGTGCAGCCGAGGGCCTCGACCTCGGCCGGTTCCTCGACCTCGTGGCGGCCGAGGGCATGCACGCGATCGTGCGGCCCGGCCCCTACATCTGCGCCGAGTGGGACAACGGCGGGCTGCCCGCGTGGCTGTTCCGCGATCCACAGGTCGGCGTGCGCCGATCGGAGCCGCACTACCTCGCGGCGGTCACCGAGTACCTCCGGCGCGTCTACGAGATCGTCGCGCCGAGGCAGGTCGACGCCGGCGGGCCGGTCATCCTCGTGCAGATCGAGAACGAGTACGGCGCCTACGGCGACGACAAGGACTACCTCGTCGAGCTCGTGCGGGTCACCCGCGAGGCCGGCATCACGGTGCCGCTCACCACGATCGACCAGCCCACGCCGCAGATGCTCGCCGACGGCAGCCTGCCCGGCCTCCACCTCACGGGCTCGTTCGGCTCCCGCGTGCCGGAGCGCCTCGAGACGCTCCGCGAATTCCAGCCCACCGGCCCGCTCATGTGCATGGAGTTCTGGTGCGGCTGGTTCGACGACTGGGGCTCGCACCACCACGTGACGGATGCCGCGGCATCCGCTGCCGAGCTCGACGCACTGCTGGCGGCCGGCGGGTCCGTCAACGTCTACATGTTCCACGGCGGCACGAACTTCGGGCTGACGAACGGCGCGAACGACAAGGGACGCTACGCGCCGATCACGACGAGCTACGACTACGACGCCCCGCTCGACGAGAGCGGATACCCGACCGAGAAGTTCTGGGCCTTCCGCGAGGTCATCGCGAAGTACGCGCCCGTGCCCGACGAGGTGCCCGGCGCGCGACCCGTCGCGCCGGCGCTCGTCGCGCCGCTCGCGGTCGG
>NZ_WJSP02000188.1 GCF_009720255.1 Agromyces humi
CTTCGCCGTCAAGAACTTCGGCCACAAGGAGGCGACCAGCGCGATCGTCGTCTCCTACTACTGGCACTTCGTCGATGTCGTCTGGATCGGCCTGTTCCTCGTCATCTACGTCCTCAAATAGAGACTGCAGGAGCTTCACGAACAGCATGCCCGCGAACAGGAAGAAACTGATGAACCGCTCGAAGCGACGCACCGGACGCCGGCACCCGCTCGCCACCGTCGCACTGCTGGCGCTCGGACTCGTCTTCACCGGCGGAGCGTACGCGGCGCTGAGCACGGGCACGGCCCAGGCCGAGGCCGAGCCGACGTCGCAGGCGACGATCGAAGAGGGCAAGAAGCTCTTCCAGGCCAACTGCGCCACGTGCCACGGCCTCGAAGCCCAGGGCACCGCCAACGGCCCGAGCCTCATCGGCGTCGGTGCGGCTGCCGTCGACTTCCAGGTGGGCACCGGCCGCATGCCGATGCAGATGCAGGGTCCGCAGGCGCAGCAGAAGCCGCCGCAGTTCGAAGACGAGCAGGTCAAGCAGCTCGCCTACTACGTCGCCTCGCTCGGCCCCGGCCCCGACATCCCCGCCGACCACCTCGTCAACGGCGGAGGCGACGCGGCGAACGGCGCAGAGCTCTTCCGCATCAACTGCGCCATGTGCCACAACGTCGCGGGCGCCGGCGGAGCGCTCACCGAGGGCAAGTTCGCCCCTCCGCTCACCGACGTGTCCGGCGTCCACATCTACGAGGCGATGGTCACGGGCCCGCAGAACATGCCCGTCTTCAACGATCTGAACATCTCCCCCGAAGACAAGCGCGACGTCATCACGTACCTCAAGTACGTGCAGGACAACCGCTCCCCGGGCGGTTTCGAGCTCGGCTCGCTCGGCCCGGTCGCCGAGGGCCTGTTCATCTGGATCTTCGGTCTCGGCGCGATCGTCGCGATCACCGTGTGGATCACGGCGAAATCCAACTAGCGCCCGGCACCGAATACCTCAAGAAGGAGAACCATGGCACAGGACGACCACAGCGGCGCTGATCTCGCCGTTGCCGACTCGTCGCACGCCGCGCACGAACCAGCCGTTTCGCCGGGCACCGCGATCGTCGCCTCCGACGGATTCCAGAACCCCGGCTTCCCGCCGCACCGTCCGCGCGTGACCGACGAGGACCCCAAGCGCGAGAAGCGCGCGAGCCGCACGGTCTACACGCTCTTCTACCTGTCGATCGTCGGCAGTGTCTGGGCGGTGGCGGCCTACATGCTGTTCCCCATCGAGTCCAACGATGTCGGCGCGGTCCGCCTGAACAACATGTTCATCGGCCTCGGCGCGACGCTCGCCCTGCTCGGGCTCGGCTTCGGCATCGTGCACTGGGGCAAGTCGATCATGGCCGACGTCGAGCTCGCCGACGAGCGGCACCCGATCGGCGGCTCCCCCGAGACGCAGGCGGCCGCCGTCAAGGTCTTCACCGATGCGGACCGCGAGTCCGGCTTCACGCGCCGTTCGGTGATCCGCAACAGCCTCATCGGCGCGCTCATCGCCTTCCCGCTTCCCGCGGTCGTGCTCTTCCGCGGGTTCGCACCCCAAGACCAGCTTCCCGTCGAACTGCTCAGCCACACCATGTGGGCGAAGGGCACGCGACTGACGCTCGACCCGTCGGGGGTGCCGATCAAGGCCGCCGACATCACGATCGGCAGCGCGTTCCACGTCATCCCCGAGGGTCTGGCCGAGCTGGAGCACGGGCGGCTGGAGGAGAAGGCCAAGGCGGCCGTCCTCCTCATGCGCCTCGAGCCGAGTGAGCTCAACCAGGCGCCGGATCGGGAGTCCTGGTCGTACGACGGCATCGTGGCCTACTCCAAGATCTGCACGCACGTCGGATGCCCCGTGGCCCTGTACGAGCAGCACACGCACCACCTGCTCTGCCCGTGCCACCAGTCTCAGTTCGACGTGGCCAACCACTGCGAGGTCATCTTCGGCCCCGCCAAGCGCCCGCTGCCGCAGCTTCCGATCGCCGTCGACGATGAGGGCTACCTCATCGCCCAGAGCGACTTCAACGAACCCGTCGGCCCGAGTTTCTGGGAGCGCAGTTGAGTACCATCACCTCTCGCGACGACACGCAGAAGCGGTCGTTCACGGCTGCCGCGTCGACCTACGTCAACGAGCGCACCAGCCTTGCCGGCTTCGTCAAGGAGCTCGGTCGCAAGGCCTTCCCCGACCACTGGTCGTTCCTCCTCGGCGAGGTCGCGCTCTTCAGCTTCGTCGTCATCCTCATCACCGGCACCTTCCTGACGTTCTTCTTCCAGGCGTCCATGGCCGAGGTCCACTACGACGGCTCCTACGTGCCGCTCAAGGGCGTCGAGATGTCCGTGGCGATGGCGTCGACGCTCGACATCTCGTTCGACATCCGCGGCGGCCTGTTCGTGCGCCAGATGCACCACTGGGCTGCCCTGCTCTTCGTGGCGTCGATCGGCCTGCACATGCTGCGCATCTTCTTCACCGGTGCGTTCCGCAAGCCGCGCGAGCTCAACTGGGTGATCGGCTTCACCATGTTCATCCTGGCGATGGGTGAGGGCTTCACCGGGTACTCCCTTCCCGACGACCTGCTCTCGGGCAACGGCCTGCGCATCATCGACGGCCTGATCAAGGGCATCCCGGTGATCGGCACGTGGACGTCGTTCCTGCTCTTCGGCGGCGAGTTCCCCGGCACTGCGATCGTGGGTCGCCTGTACACGCTGCACATCCTGTTGCTGCCCGCCATCCTGGTCGCGCTCATCGCCATCCACCTCGTCTTCGTCGTGGTGCACAAGCACACGCAGTACGCCGCACCCGGCAAGACGCAGCAGAATGCGGTCGGCCCGCCCATCCTGCCGATCTACGCGGCGAAGGCCGGCGGGTTCTTCTTCATCATCTTCGGTGTGCTGGCGCTCATCGCGTCGATGTTCACGATCAACCCGATCTGGAGCTACGGGCCGTACGACCCCTCCCCCGTGTCGGCCGGTACGCAGCCCGACTGGTACATCGGCTTCGCCGACGGCGCCCTGCGTCTCATCCCGCCGGGCTGGGAGTTCGTGTGGCTCGACCGCACCTGGTCGTTCAACATCCTGGTCCCGCTCATCGCGATCGGCATCTTCATCGTCCTCGTCGTGATCTACCCGTTCATCGAGGCGTGGGTGACCGGCGACAAGCGGGAGCACCACATCGCCGACCGGCCGCGCAACGCTCCGACCCGCACGGCCATCGGTGCCGCGGGTGTCACGTTCTACGCGGGCCTCTGGGCCGCGGCGAGCTCCGACATCCTCGCGACCCACTTCTCGCTCACGATGGAGGGGGTCATCCACGCCCTCCAGGCGGTCGTGATCATCGGCCCGTTCCTCGCGTACTTCATCACGAAGCGCGTGTGCATCGCGCTGCAGAAGAAGGATCGTGAGATCGTGCTGCACGGCTACGAGTCGGGTCGCATCGTGAAGCTGCCGGGTGGCGAGTTCATCGAGGTGCACCAGCCCCTCGACGAGTACGACCGCTGGCGTCTGGTGAGTTACGACGCCTACCAGCCGCTCATGATCCGCCCGAACGCGCGCGGCAAGATCACGGTCGGCCAGAAGCTCCGTGCCGGGATGTCGCGTTGGTTCTTCGAGGACCGCATCGCACCGGTCACCCGCGGCGAGCTCGAGGCATCGCACTCGGCGCATCACTGAGTCACGGCTTCAGACGGAATCGGGCACCGGGCCCATGTCGATCGATTCGGCGTGGCTCCGGTGCCCGAACTGTTCCCGTGACCTCGCTGCGATCGACGAGCGCGTCTACGGGTGCCCGAGCGGCCACCGCTTCGACCGCGCCAAGCACGGCTACCTGACCCTCCTTTCGCCCCGTGCGCCGCGGACGGTCGGCGATGATCGCGAGATGCTGGCGGCGCGCGCCTCACTGCTCGACGGCGGCGCCTACTCCCCCATCTCCGACGCGCTGATCGAAGCGATCGGGAACGATGCCACGGCGTCGAACGTGGCCTCGCTGCGAATCGCCGATCTCGCCTGCGGTACCGGCTACTACTCCGGTGCCCTCGCACGTTCCATTCCCGATGCACGGCTGCTCCTGGCCGACCGCTCCCCCGATGCCGTGCGAATGAGCCTTCGGTCGATTCCCGAGGCCACGGGGGTCGTGCTCGACCTCTGGAGCCCGCTTCCGATCCGGGACGGCGTCGTCGACGTCGCCCTGAACGTGTTCGGACCCCGCAACCCGGCCGAGTTCGCACGCGTGCTCGCGCCCGGTGGACGGCTCGTGGTGGTGGTGCCGCGCCCCGGTCATCTCGCCGAACTGCGTCGAGACGGCCAGCTGCTCGACGTGCCCGCCGGCAAGGCGGAGCAGGTGGTGAAGCAGTTCGCACCCCATGGCCTGGACCTGATCGCATCGACGACGATCGAGTACGCCCTGCGCACCGATCCCCCGATGCGCCGGCTCCTCGTCGGCATGGGACCCTCCGCACGTCACGCGACGACCGTGACGACGACCGGCACTGAGCCCGAGCAGTCGATCGACGTGACGATCTCCGTCGATATCCTGGTCTTCGGGCACGCGACCGCATCGACCGGCTGACTCACCTTTGGCCTGATATCGCCACCGTGGGCCGGTACGGCGACACACCCGAGCGATCGACTCATACTGTTCCCATGGACGAGTGCTGTGGTCCGACGGACCCGAGTCGCTACGACGCGGTCTTCGATGCGCGATTCGCCGCGAAGCGGGCGCGTCAGTACCGTCGGAAGGGACTCACGCCGACCGAGCGTCAGCTCGTCGAGTTCCTCGTCTCCACCGGCACCGGTCTCAGCGGCCGAACGGTCCTCGAGGTCGGCGGGGGTGTCGGCGAGGTGCAGTTGGAACTCCTCGCACGCGGGGCCGCTCGCACGACGAATCTCGAGCTGTCCGCCGCGTACGAGGTTGAGGCGGCTCGGTTGATCGATGAGGCCGGAGTGGGCGACCGCGTCGACCGCCTCGTCGGCATCGATCTCGCCGCGTCGCCTGAGGCCGTCGAACGGGCCGATGTGGTGGTGCTGCACCGCGTGGTGTGCTGCTATCCGGATGTCCGACGATTGCTGGGAGCAGCGGCAGATCGTGCGCGCCGCACGATCGTCTTCTCGTATCCGCCACGAACGATCGTGACGCGAGCGACGGTGGCCATCGGCAACCTCATGGTTCGTGTATCGGGTCGGAGCTACCGCGGCTATGTGCATTCGCCGCAGCTCATGCTGGACGTCCTCCGTTCCCACGGCCTCGAACCCGTCTACCGCCATCGTGGCCCCGCTTGGTGCCTTCTCGGCGCCGTGCGCGGTTGACCTCGAGCGAGAGGTCATGCGTGAAGCCCCGGCGCGGATGCGCCGGGGCTTCAGACACGTACTGAGTCGGACTCAGCGAGCGAAGTTGCCGCGGTAGTACTCGAAGACCCAACCGACCAGGGCGATCACCACGATCGGCACGGCGATGAACGCGATCCAGAATCCGATGGCAAGACCGAGGAAGCCGAGGGCCGCGCCGGCCGCGAGGACCATCGGCCACCAGCTCCACGGGCTGAAGAAGCCGAGCTCGGGGTCGCCGTCGTCGATGTTGGCATCGAGACGATCCTCGGGCAGCTCAGCGCCCTGCGCCTTGTGCACGCGTCCGAGGTAGAAGGCGATGAATGCGGCCAGGACGGTCGTGAGCGACAACGCGACGGTTCCCGCCCACTCCACACCCGGGTCGTTGCCGTCGATGCTCGTCCAGACGCTGTAGAGGATCGCCGAGAAGGCGAAGAAGGCCGCCAGGATCCAGAAGAGAATGGCGTTCGCGCGCATTTACTTGACTTCCTTCGTCGCTGCGTCGTAGACCGGTGCTTCGGGTGCATCCTTCGCTGGGCCGATGCCCACGGGGATGCCGGCTTCGGGGTGGTTCAGGTCGAACGCCGGTGCCTCGGATCGGATGCGCGGGATGGAGGTGAAGTTGTGCCGCGGCGGCGGGCAGCTCGTGGCCCACTCGAGCGAACGGCCGTAGCCCCACGGGTCGTTCACGGTGACCTTCGGCGCACGACGCGCCGTGAGGTACACGTTGAGGAAGAACGGGATCATCGAGACGGCGAGGATGCCGGCACCGATCGTCGACAGCTGGTTCATCCAGGTGATGTTGTCCTCGGGCAGGTACGAGTAGTACCGGCGGGGCATCGCCACGACGCCCAGCCAGTGCTGGATGAGGAACGTGGTGTGGAAGCCGATGAACAGCAGCCAGAAGTGCCACTTGCCCAGCGTCTCGTTGAGCATCTTCCCGGTCCACTTCGGCCACCAGAAGTAGAACCCGGCGAACATCGCGAACACGACGGTGCCGAACACGACGTAATGGAAGTGGGCGACGACGAAGTACGTGTCGGAGACGGCGAAGTCCAGCGGCGGCGACGCCAGGATGACGCCGGTCAGGCCGCCGAACACGAAGGTGATGAGGAAGCCGATCGACCACACGAGCGGCGTCTCGAAGGTGATCGAACCGCGCCACATCGTGCCGATCCAGTTGAAGATCTTCACGCCGGTGGGCACCGCGATGAGCATCGTCATCAAGGCGAAGAACGGCAGCAGTACCGAGCCGGTGACGTACATGTGGTGGGCCCACACCGTCACCGACAGCGCGGCGATGGCGATGGTCGCGTAGATGAGGGTCTTGTAGCCGAAGATCGGCTTGCGACTGAACACCGGGAAGATCTCCGACACGATGCCGAAGAACGGCAGCGCGATGATGTAGACCTCGGGGTGCCCGAAGAACCAGAACAGGTGCTGCCACAGGATCACGCCGCCGTTGGCGGGGTCGTAGATGTGGGCATCGAAGATGCGGTCCGCGCCGGCAGCGAGGATGGCCGCGGCGAGCACGGGGAACGCCATCAGCACGAGGATCGACGTCACGAGCGTGTTCCACGTGAAGATCGGCATGCGGAACATCGTCATGCCGGGTGCGCGCATGGTGATGATCGTGGTGATGAAGTTCACCGCGCCGAGGATGGTTCCGAAGCCCGAGAGGCCCAGGCCGAGCATCCACAGGTTGCCGCCGA
>NZ_WJSP02000189.1 GCF_009720255.1 Agromyces humi
GCTCCCTCGTCGGCGCTCGGCGCGGGCGCGAGTTCGATCGCCGTGGCCGAACGGCCCGGTGCGGCGCCCGATGTCATCGACGACGTGCCTGACGATGCCGACGCGCCGCCCGAAGACGACGAGCCCCCGTTCGATCCCGGGCCCCCGCCAGACATCGACCTGGAGCCCGTGGTCCCGGCCGCCGCCCCCGTGCGGCGTGCGCCCCGGAGCAACGCGGCGCGCGGGGCCACCGCCTCGCCGCCGACCGACGGCATCCAGCGCTACGGCGAGGCCGTGGTGCGCGAGGTGCTCGGAGCGACGTTCCTCGAAGAGGTCGAGGCGCCCGCGCGCCCCGGCTTCGGGGAACGGGGGTAGCGCGTGTACGAGGGCATCGTCCAGGAACTGATCGACGAGCTCGGTCGCCTCCCCGGCATCGGGCCGAAGTCGGCGCAGCGCATCGCGTTCCACATCGTGCAGACCGAGCACTTCGACGTGTCGCGGCTCGCCGAGATCCTCACCGAGGTGCGCGACAAGGTGCGGTTCTGCGAGATCTGCGGCAACGTGTCGGAGCAGTCGACGTGCCTGATCTGCCGCGACCCGCGCCGCGACCCCGCGCTGATCTGCGTGGTCGAGGAGGCGAAGGACGTCGTCGCGATCGAGCGCACCCGCGAGTTCCGGGGGCTCTACCACGTGCTCGGCGGTGCGATCAGTCCGATCGACGGCATCGGGCCCGACGAACTCCGCATCCGCCAGCTCATGCAGCGGCTCGCCGACGGCACCGTCACCGAGGTGATCATCGCCACCGACCCCAACCTCGAGGGAGAGGCCACGGCGACCTACCTCAGCCGCCTGCTGACCACGCTCGAGATCCGGGTCACGCGCCTCGCCTCCGGGCTGCCCGTCGGCGGCGACCTCGAGTACGCCGACGAGGTCACCCTCGGTCGGGCGTTCGAGGGCCGCCGCGTCGTCGGCTGACCCTCACGGGAGGCGTACCGGGCCGGTTGTGGATGTCGGTGGCCCCGCGTAGAACGGAACCATGGCCACCACGGGTGAGGAATGGGTCGCGAACTACGTCGCGGCATGGAAGTCGAACGACCCCGAGCAGATCGGCGCGTTGTTCACCGATGACGCGGTCTACCTGACCAGTCCCGACTCGGAGCCGCGGCGTGGCCGCGAGGCGATCGTCGCGGGCTGGCTCGACGACCTCGACGAGCCGGGCACGTGGACGTTCGACTGGGACGTGATCCACGAGCACGACGGGTTCGCCGTCGTGCAGGGCCGCACGGAGTATCCGGCGGAGCGCGACTACATCAACCTGTGGATCGTGCGCCTGGCCGACGACGGCCGGGCCACGGAGTTCACCGAGTGGTACATGCCGAGGCCGCACGAGGGGTGAACTACCGCAGCACCTCGACGAGCACGACCCACGCCAGCACGATCGACGTGATCACGGCGAGCACCGAGCCGCCGGCCACGAACGCGAGCCCGGCGGCGGCCGAACCTGTCACCAGGAGCACGCCGCCGACGAGGAATCCGAGGAGCGGCAGCACCCCGACCGTCGCCTTCGCGAATCGCCCCCACTGCGAGGAGACGCGGTCCTTCGTGGCGAGCACCCGCATCGAGTGCACCTGGAACACGCCGGCGGCGACGGCGCCGGCCAGCACCTCCGCGCCGTAGAGCTCGACCGGCTGGCCGGGCACGAGGCCGAACGCCCCGGCGACGATGGCCAGCACGAGCGTGGCCACCGAGGCACCTGCCCGCGCCGGCAGCGTGGCCGACGCCATGATCGTCGCGATGTTCACCGACATGGCCACGATGAGCAGGCCCGCGAGCGCCGCCGTGGCCCCCACCATGGCCACGTTGAAGTCCTTCCAGGGTTCCAGCGCCTCCGACATGACCGCACTCTATCGGCGGCCCGACCGCCGCCGTCACATTGCCGGGGCCGTATACGCGCCGCCGTATGATGGTGCTTCCGGCCGCCGCACGAACGATACCCGGCGCCAGCGACCACCCCCGGGAGACCACGTGAGCTTGATCGTGCAGAAGTTCGGCGGGTCATCCGTCGCCGACGCGGAGAGCATCAAGCGAGTCGCCAAGCGCATCGTCGAGACCCGCAAGGCGGGCAATGACGTGGTGGTCGCCGTCTCCGCGATGGGTGACACGACCGACGAGCTCCTCGACCTCGCGACCGAGGTCACGCCGATCCCGGCGCCGCGCGAGCTCGACATGCTGCTCTCGGCGGGTGAGCGCATCTCCATGGCGCTGCTCGCGATGGCGATCAAGAGCATGGGCCACGAGGCGCGTTCCTTCACGGGCAGCCAGGCCGGCATGATCACGGATGCCACGCACGGCGCGGCCCGCATCGTCGATGTCACCCCGGTGCGGCTCCGCGAGGCGCTCGACGAGGGTGCGATCGTCATCGTCGCCGGCTTCCAGGGCTTCAGCCGCGAGTCGCGCGACATCACGACCCTCGGCCGCGGCGGCAGCGACACCACGGCCGTCGCCCTCGCCGCGGCGCTCGACGCCGACGTCTGCGAGATCTACACCGATGTCGACGGCGTGTTCACGTCCGACCCGCGCATCGTGAAGAAGGCCCGCAAGCTCGACCGCATCACCAGCGAGGAGATGCTCGAGCTCGCGGCATCCGGAGCCAAGGTGCTGCACATCAGGGCGGTCGAGTTCGCCCGGCGCCACGGCGTCACCCTGCACGTGCGTTCGTCGTTCAACAACAGCGAGGGGACGATCGTCTACGACCCCTCGCGTCTTCCCGAAGGAGCAGCAGTGGAAGAGTCCGTCATCGCGGGCGTCGCGGTCGACCTGACCGAGGCGAAGATCACCGTCGTCGGCGTGCCCGACGTGCCCGGTGTGGCCGCCAAGATCTTCAAGATCGTCGCGAACACCAACGCGAACGTCGACATGATCGTGCAGAACGTGTCGGCCGCGTCGACGGGGCGCACCGACATCTCGTTCACGCTGCCGAAGTCCGACGGCGAGCGGGCGCTCACCGCGTTGTCGAACTCGCAGGAGGCGATCGGCTTCAACTCGCTGCAGTACGACGACCAGATCGGCAAGCTCTCGCTCGTCGGCAACGCGATGCGGTCGGCGGCGGGGGTGTCGGCGCGGCTCTTCGAAGCCCTGTACGAGGCCGGCATCAACATCGAGATGATCTCCACGAGCGAGATCCGCATCTCGGTCGTGACGCGCGCCGACAGCGTGCACGCGGCCGCGCGCGCGGTGCACACGGCGTTCGAGCTCGACGGCGAGGACGACGCGGTCGTGCACGCCGGCACGGGCCGCTGACGGCGGGTCGTGGGCTGCGGCATCCGTCGATCGCGGATGCCACGGGGCACGACATCGTCGAAATCCGCTCCCTCGGCGGGGGAATCCTGCCAACGTTCCGCTGACGGCGGACGAGGGTCGCGGAGGCTGGGACAATGGAAGAACGCTTCCCGTCGGCTCGGCCGACCGGGTGATGGAGGAGACCACGTGGGCAACACCAACGGAGTGAACATCGGCGTCGTCGGCGCCACCGGCCAGGTCGGCGCCGTCGTGCGCCGCCTCCTCGAGGAGCGCGACTTCCCGGTCGCCTCGATCCGCTACTTCGCCTCGGCGCGGTCAGCGGGCTCGACCCTGCCGTGGAAGGGCCAGGACATCGTCATCGAGGATGCCTCGACGGCCGACCCGTCGGGCCTCGACATCGCGATCTTCTCCGCCGGCGCGACGCTCTCGAAGGCCCAGGCACCCCGCTTCGCCGCTGCCGGCGTCACCGTCATCGACAACTCGAGCGGCTGGCGCATGGACCCCGACGTGCCGCTCGTGGTCAGCGAGGTCAATCCGCACGCCATCGACGAGGCGCGCAAGGGCATCATCGCGAACCCGAACTGCACCACGATGGCGGCCATGCCCGTGCTGAAGGTGCTGCACGACGAGGCCGGCCTCGAGCGCCTCATGGTGTCCACCTACCAGGCCGTGTCCGGTGCGGGGCTCGCCGGCGGCGAGGAGCTGCTCGAGCAGGCGCGTGCCGCCGTCGCGCAGGACGCCATCCAGCTCGTGCACGACGGCCGCGCGGTCGAGTTCCCCGAGGCGCAGAAGTTCCCGCGCACCATCGCGTTCGACGTCATCCCGCTCGCGGGCTCGATCGTCGACGACGGCGACCTCGAGACCGACGAGGAGAAGAAGCTCCGCAACGAGAGCCGCAAGATCCTCGAGCTGCCCGGCCTGCGCGTCGCCGGCACGTGCGTGCGCGTCCCCGTCTTCACGGGCCACTCGCTGTCGATCCACGCCGAGTTCGCCAATCCGATCACGCCCGAGCGCGCGACCGAGCTGCTGGCGGATGCCCCGGGCGTCGCGCTCTCCGACGTGCCCACGCCGCTGCAGGCCGCCGGCACCGACCCGAGCTACGTCGGTCGCATCCGCCAGGACCAGAGCGCGCCCGACGGCACGGGCCTCGTGCTCTTCGTCTCGAACGACAACCTGCGCAAGGGCGCGGCGCTGAACGCCGTGCAGATCGCGGAGCTGGTGGCGGCGAAGCTGCCCGTCGCCGTCTAGCCGGCGCGGCGCGGCATCCGCTCGCTCGCGGGTACCGAACCACGTTCATGGACGCGGGCAGCAGCGGTCGGCTTCGACGGATGCGGCGGGCAGCACGGGCGATCGCGGTGCTCGCCGCCGCGGCATCCGTCGCGCTGCTGGCCGCGTGCGGCAGGCCTGCGTCGTCGGCGCCCGAGCAGGCGGCATCACCGTCTCCCGGACAGGTCGTCGCCGCCTTCTACGGCGACTCGTACACCCGCGGCACGGGCGCGAGCGCGCCCGAGCACCGCTGGTCCAGCATCGTGGCCGCTGAGCGGGATTGGTGGGAGTTCAATCCCAGCGTCGACGGGCTGGGATTCGTGAACCACCGGGAGCCGGGTCCGGAGGGCCAGGGCGCGACGGGCGTCGATCTCGTCGACCAGATCGTCGGACACGAGCCGGCGCCCGACCTCGTCGTCGTCACGATGGGGCTGAACGACAACTTCTCGATGCCGTCGCGTGCCGATGACATCGAGGCGGCGATCGGCGTCGACCTCGAGCGGCTCAGCCGCGAACTCCCCGAGGCGCGACTCGTGGTCGTGGAGCCGTTCTGGTACACCGACGAGAGGCCCGACTCGGTCGAGCAGATCATCGGGTGGGTCGAAGCGGCCGCCGACGAGGTCGGCGCGGACTACATCGGGGGCGCGTCGCACTGGCTCGAGGGGCACCCCGAGTGGATGGCGGCCGACGGCATCCACCCGAACGACGAGGGCTACGCCGAGCTCGCGCGCCGCATGGACGCCGAGCTCGAGCGGCTCGGGCTCTGAGGCCCGAGAAAACACAGGAGAATCGGCGTCATGACGCCCACATGGCAGTCAAGGGCCCGATTCTCCTGCGTCCTCATTGCACCCGGCCGTCCCGCTCCCGCGCCGCGGGGCAGGCCCGCCCCCCCGTCAGTCCTGCGGGAGCGCCGCCACCACGTCGATCTCGACGAGGATGTTCGCCAGCCGCGACCCGACCGTGGTGCGTACGGGGTAGGGCTCGGTGAAGAACTCGGCGTAGGCGACGTTGTACTCGGCGAAGTCGGCGAGGTCCTCGAGGTGCGCGGTCACCTTCACGACGTCGTCGAACGTGAGGCCGTACTCGGTGAGCACCGCGCCGATGTTGCGGAGCACCTGGCGGGTCTGCTCGGCGGCGCCGCCCTCGACGACCTGGCCGGTTGCGGGGTCCTGCGGGCCGAATCCGGCGGTGTAGAGGAAGCCGTTGGCGACCACGCCGTGGCTGTAGGGCCCGGCGGGCTTGGGGGCGTTCGAGAGCGTGACGGCGGTCTTGGACATGGTTCCTCCGGTGTTCGGTTCGGTTTCGGTTCGGTGGTCGGTCGGGGCTGGGGTGACGGATGCCGCCGGCGCGCGCCCGCGGCATCCGCTCACCCGATCTCGTCGGCGATGGCGTCGGCGGCCTCGCGCAGGGCCGGCAGGAAGGTCTGCAGTCGTTCGAGGTCGGCCACCATGCGCACCGCGCTGACGGAGATCGCCCCGACGACGCCGAGCGAGCTGCGGATCGGCACGGCGATGCAGTTCACGAACGGCTCGAACTCGCGGTCGTCGACCGCCCAGCCGCGCTCGGCCACGACGGCGAGCTCGCGGTCGAGCTGGTCCCGGGTGGTGATGGTGTGCTCGGTGTGGCGCTCCCAGGTCACGCCGCCGAGCACCGCGTCGCGGCCGGCCGCGTCAAGGTCCGCGAGGATCGCCTTTCCGACTGCGGAGCTGTAGGGGATCACGGCCTTGCCGACGCGCGAGTACATGCGCACCCCCGCCTCGTCCTCGGCCTTGTCGACATAGACGATCGAGCGGTCCATGAGCGCCGCGAGGTGCACGGTGTTGCCGGTTCGTCGGTGCAGGCGCCGCACGTGCTCGGCGCCGGCGTCGCGCAGGTCGAGCGAGTCGAGGGCCTGTCGCGAGAGCGCGGCGAGGCGGGTGCCGAGGGCGTAGCGGCCGCTGCCTCGGCGGCGGACCCAGCCGACCTCCTCGAGGGACTGCAGCTCCCGGAACATCGTCGACCGGTGCAGGCCGAACGACTCGGCGAGCTCGGCCACGGTGCGCGGGTCGGCGGCGATCGCGTCGATGATGCGCGCGGCGCGGGTCACGCTCTGCGACATGTCAGACCTCCTCGGGGTTCGGCGACGGACGCGATCTGCGGATGCCGCGACCGGGCGTCGCCCCGGTGAGCTCGCCGCCCGCCAGCACCGGCACGCCGGCGACGAGCACGTCGTCGATGCCCTCCGCGAGTGCGAGCGGCGCGTCGTAGGTGGCGCGGTCACGCACGCGGTCGGGATCGACGAGCACGAGGTCGGCGACCCAGCCCGGACGGAGTCGCCCGCGGCGGCCGAGCCCGAACCGGTCGACCGCGCGCGTGGAGACGAGCGCCGCGGCATCCGTCTCGTGTGCATGCAGTCAGGGTACGCGAGGCACGAGAATGACCCGCGTTCGTAATCCCAGCTTCATGCGCGCTGGTTACAGTCACGACATGGGGAGAACACCGATGAAAGCC
>NZ_WJSP02000019.1 GCF_009720255.1 Agromyces humi
TGGCCGACCCCCTGGATCTACATCGCGACCCTGCTGCTCATCCCGGCGAGCATCCTCGTGCTCGCCCCGGTGTCGATGCCGGCCGGCATCGCGACCGGGCTCATCCTCTACCTCGCGACCGCGGGCGGCGGTGCCGATGGTCGGGAGGGACGCGGCATCCGACTCGGACTCGGCGACGACCACGGGGTCGGCCCAGACGACGAGCGGCGCGGGCTCCCAGGTCAGGGCGAGCGGCTCGTTCTCGGCCGGTACGACGACGGCGACGGACTCGCGCTCGTCGAGGAGGGTGCGAGTGAGTTCGGCGGCGATCTGGTGGGTCAGCATGGCGTGGAAGATGCGGTCGGTGTCGGCGTCGGTGCGACGCACGAGCGACCAGGCCCCGTTGGGACCGATGAACTCCGAGAGTCTGGCGTTCAGCAGTTCGAAGAGGTGCTCGCCCCGGAGGTCGGCTGCGGTCGCGCGCGGCGCAGGGGCGGCGGCGTGGGCGGCGGCCTGTGCGGCAAGCCTCGCTCTGCGCCAGCGGCGGAACATCGGTGGCCCCTCTCGGTGGGAACGGTCCGCACGGTTCGGGCCGGGCGGCGGGTCGTGTTTTCAGTCTCTGCCCGTGTGCCGCGGATCGCGGTTGACACGCCGCAGTCGCCGGTTTGCGAGACCGGTCGAGAGGGGGATCGGGTGAGCTCCGTCGACGATGCTACTCGGTCAGCTCGGCCCGCTTCGTCTCGTCGGCGACCGTGCCGATCGCGATGGCGAGGCTGGCCGCCCAGGAGATCCACATGAGGAGGAGGCGCCAGTCCCGCGGGCCCGACGCGGTGGCCTTGACCACGCCGATCGCGCCGAAGATCGAGCTGATCACTGCTCCGCTGAAGAGGTACTTGCGCATGTCGCAACGCTATCGGATCGGCCTCCGCCGGCGGAGGGGTTGCGCGAGACGGGTCCATGCCCATTCGCCCGCGGGTGCGGCCGGGCTTAGGTGCCGGGCGGCTCGTCGGGCGGCGGCAGCGCGCCCACTTCCTCGGCCACGCGCTCCTCGTGCGAGTGCACGAGCTTCAGGCCGACGACGCACGCGATGATGCCCGCGAGGAAGATCACCTTGAGCACGCTCGCCGACTCGCCCCCGAACGTGATCGCGTAGGTCACCGTGAGCGCGGCGCCCAGGCCCGTCCAGATCGCGTAGGCCGTGCCGAGCGGGATGCCGCGCATCGCGTAGGCGAGCCCGGCCATGCTCCCCGCCAGCGCGACGAAGAACACGACGGTCGGCAGCGGCTCGGAGAATCCTGCGGAGTAGCCGAGCGCAGTCGCCCACACCGCCTCGAGGACGGCGCTGATGATCAGGATCGTCCAGTACACGTCAGGCCTCCCCGACGAGCTTCAGGCCGATGACGCAGCCGATGATCCCGAGCAGCAGGAGGACCTTCACCAGGCCGGCCTTCTCGCCGCCGAAGATCATCGCGTAGGCGACGGTGAGCACCGCTCCGATTCCGACCCACACCGCGTACGCGGTGCCGACCGGGATCACCGTCATGGCGAAGGCGAGGCCGGCCATGCTGAGGGCCAGGGCCACGACGAAGAGCACCGTCGGCCACAGCCGGCGGAAGTTCTTCGAGGCGCCGAGCGCCGTCGCCCATACCGCCTCGAGCACGCCCGCCGCGATCAGGATCACCCACTCCATGCGCCCACCCCCAGGGCGTCACTGTAGCCCGCGGCGACACGCCGGAGAAGGACCGGCTGTTAGCCTGAACGGATCGCGAGGGAGGGACATCGCCACATGCACGCCCCTGAATCGGAGCGCGACGAGCTCTACGTCGACCACGTCTACGACATGATCGTGGTCTCGAATAGGCTCCCCGTCGACTACCGCGAGGGACCCGACGGCACGACCGTGTGGAACAGCTCGCCAGGCGGCCTGGTCACCGCACTCGAGCCCGTGATGCGGGCCGCCGACGGCGCGTGGATCGGGTGGGCCGGCGTCGCCGACCGCGAGTTCGCGCCATTCGAGCACGACGGCATCTCGATCATCCCCGTGCCGCTGACGGCCGACGAGCTCGAGGACTACTACGAGGGGTTCTCCAACGACACCCTGTGGCCGCTCTACCACGACGTCATCGCGCCGCCGTCGTTCCACCGCGAGTGGTGGGAGGCGTACGTGCGGGTCAACCGCCGCTTCGCGGAGGCGGCCGCGCGGGCGGCGTCCGACGGCGCGGTCGTGTGGGTGCAGGACTACCAGCTGCAGCTCGTGCCGCGGATGCTGCGCGAGAGCCGCCCCGACCTCGTGATCGGGTTCTTCAACCACATCCCGTTCCCCGCGTACGGCATCTACTCGCAGCTGCCCTGGCGGCGGCAGGTCATCGACGGGCTCCTCGGGGCCGACGTGATCGGGTTCCAGCGCGCGGCCGACGCCGGCAACTTCTCCCGCGCGGTGCGCCGCCTGTTCGGCTACTCGACGCACGGCACGATCATCGACGTTCCCGACGATCGCGGCGAGCCGCGCCGAGTCGTCGCCAGGCACTTCCCGATCTCCATCGACACGGCCGGATTCGAGGAGCTCGCGCACCGGCCCGACGTGCAGGAGCGCGCCCGCGAGATCCGCGAGAGCCTCGGCAACCCCGAGACGATCATGCTCGGCGTCGACCGCCTCGACTACACCAAGGGCATCCGCCATCGCATCAAGGCGTTCGGCGAACTGCTGCGCGACGAGCGGCTGCGCGTCGAGGACGTCACGCTCGTGCAGGTCGCGAGTCCGTCGCGCGAACGCGTCGAGACGTACCGCCAGCTGCGCGACGAGATCGAGCTCGCCGTCGGGCGGCTGAACGGCGACTACTCCACCCTCGAGCACCAGGCGATCGCCTACCTGCACCACGGCTATCCGCGCGAGGAGATGGTGGCGCTCTACCTCGCCGCGGACGTCATGCTCGTCACGGCACTGCGCGACGGCATGAACCTGGTCGCCAAGGAGTACGTGGCCTGCCGGTTCGACGACGACGGGGTGCTGCTGCTCAGTGAGTTCACCGGGGCATCCGATGAGCTCAGGCAGGCGGTGCTGGTGAACCCGCACGACATCGAGGGGCTGAAGGACGCCATCGTCGAGGCGATCCGGATGCCGAAGCGCGAACGCTCCCGTCGCATGCGGGCACTGCGCAAGCGGGTGCGCGACAACGACGTGGCGCATTGGTCGGCCAGCTTCCTCGAGACGCTCACCGGTGCGGGGATCATCAAGCCGGGCGTCTCCGACCCGCTGCAGGCGGCGATCAACCGGATGGCCGGCACCGAGCGCCTGCTCGTCGCGCTCGACTTCGACGGCACGCTCGCGCCGCTCGTCGACCGGCCCGAGGACGCCCGTGCCACCGACCGGGCGCGGGCGGCGATCGAGCGACTCGGGGCCGCAGACGACACCCGCGTCGCCATCGTCTCGGGCCGCGCCCTCGAGAGCCTCGGCCAGGTGGCCAGCCCGCCCGAGGGCACCCTGCTCAGCGGCTCGCACGGGGTGGAGCTCCAGCTCGACCCGGCGGGCGTCACGATCGACCTGCGCGAGTCTGAGACGGCGAAGCTCGAGCGGCTGGGGTCGATCGTCGAGGAGGTCGCATCGGGCGCCGACGGCGCCTGGATCGAGCACAAGCCGGCCGGCCTCGCGCTGCACACGCGGCGGCTCACGAGCACCGCCGGCACCGCGCTGCAGCACACGGCGCGCAACCGCGTGGAGGCGGAGCTGCTCGGCATCACCGTGCGCACCGGCAAGTCGGTGCTCGAGTTCGCGGTGCGCTCCAGCGACAAGGGGGAGTCGCTCACCCGGCTCCGCCAGCACGTCGGCGCGACGGCCGTCATGTACGTCGGCGACGACGTCACGGACGAGGATGCGTTCGCCACGCTCGACGCCGAGGACGTGGGCGTGAAGGTGGGCCAGGGCAAGTCCATCGCGACCTACCGCGTGCGCAGCCCTGAAGACGTCGCCGAGTTGCTCGAGCGCCTCGCCGATGCCCGTGACGCGGCGCGCGAGGCCCCTTCGCGCTGGCCATAGACTCGAAGGCATGTCGGAGTTCGATCCCAAGCCCCGTAGTCGCACCGTCACCGACGGCATCGAAGCCATGACCAGCCGCGGGATGCTCCGCGCCGTCGGCATGGGCGATGCGGACTGGGACAAGCCGCAGATCGGCATCGCGAGCTCGTGGAACGAGATCACGCCCTGCAACCTCTCCCTGGCTCGTCTCGCGCAGGCGGCGAAGGAGGGCGTGCACGGCGGCGGCGGGTACCCGCTGCAGTTCGGCACCGTCTCCGTCTCCGACGGCATCTCGATGGGCCACGAGGGCATGCACTTCTCCCTCGTCTCGCGCGAGGTCATCGCCGACTCGGTCGAGGTCGTCATGCAGGCCGAGCGTCTCGACGGATCGGTGCTCCTCGCGGGATGCGACAAGTCCATCCCGGGCATGCTCATGGCGGCCGCCCGGCTCGACCTGGCGTCCGTCTTCCTTTACGCGGGCTCGATCGCGCCCGGCTGGGTGCGCCTCTCCGACGGCACCGAGAAGGACATCACGATCATCGACTCGTTCGAGGCGGTCGGCGCCGTGCGGGCCGGCACGATGAGCGAGGCCGACGCGAAGCGCATCGAATGCGCGTTCGCGCCCGGCGAGGGCGCCTGCGGCGGCATGTACACCGCGAACACCATGGCCTCGGTCGCCGAGGCGCTCGGGCTTTCGCTGCCGGGCTCGGCGTCACCGGCATCCGCCGACCGCCGTCGCGACTACTACGCCCACCGCTCGGGCGAGGCCGTCGTCAACCTGCTGAAGCACGGCATCACGGCCCGCCAGATCCTCACCAAGCAGGCCTTCGAGAACGCCATCGCCGTCGGCATGGCCCTCGGCGGCTCCACGAACATCGTGCTGCACCTGCTCGCCATCGCCCGCGAGGCCGAGGTCGAGCTCACCCTCGACGACTTCAACCGCATCGGCTCGAAGGTGCCGCACATCGGCGACCTCAAGCCGTTCGGCAAGTACGTCATGAACGACGTCGACCGTCGGGGCGGCCTGCCGGTGCTCATGAAGGCGCTGCTCGACGCCGGGCTCATGCACGGCGACGCGCTCACCGTCACCGGCAAGACCCTCGCCGAGAACCTCGCCGAGATGGACATCCCGCCGCTCGACGGCGAGGTGCTGCGGACCCTCGACAACCCGATCCACGAGACCGGCGGGCTCACCATCCTGCACGGCTCGCTCGCCCCCGAGGGCGCCGTCGTGAAGACCGCCGGATTCGACGCCGCCACGTTCGAGGGCCCCGCGCGGGTGTTCGAGCGCGAGCGCGCCGCGATGGACGCGCTCACCGCCGGCGAGATCAAGCACGGCGACGTGGTCGTCATCCGCTACGAGGGCCCCAAGGGCGGTCCGGGCATGCGCGAGATGCTCGCGATCACCGCCGCCATCAAGGGCGCTGGGCTCGGAAAAGATGTACTACTCTTGACGGACGGTCGATTCTCAGGCGGCACAACCGGCCTCTGCATCGGCCATCTGGCACCCGAAGCGGTGGACGCAGGTCCTATCGCCTTCGTGCGCGATGGTGATCTGATACGGGTCGATATCGCAGCTCGTTCCATCGACCTACTGGTCGACGATGCCGAGCTGGCTGCCCGCCGTGAAGGCTGGGCTCCGCTTCCTCCGCGCTATACCCGTGGCGTCCTCGCGAAGTACTCCAAGCTCGTGCGTTCCGCCGCAGAAGGCGCCACGACGGGGTGAGTGCTGCGCTCCCCGCACACACCGTCCATCAGAACAGGAACCGAATGACCACGGAATCGACGCCCGTGCCTTCGCCCGCCCCAGTGCCGCCCGGCGCTCCCGTCGAGATGACGGGTGCCGAGGCGGTCGTCCGCTCGCTCGAGATGCTCGGCATCACCGACGTCTTCGGCCTGCCCGGCGGCGCGATCCTCCCCGTCTACGACCCGCTGCTCGACAGCCGCAAGCTGCGGCACATCCTCGTGCGCCACGAGCAGGGCGCCGGCCACGCGGCCGAGGGCTACGCCTCATCGTCCGGCAAGCTCGGCGTCGCCATCGCGACGTCGGGTCCGGGTGCCACGAACCTCGTCACGGCCATCGCCGACGCCCACATGGACTCGGTGCCGATCCTCGCGATCACCGGCCAGGTGTTCTCGAACCTCATGGGCACGGATGCCTTCCAGGAGGCCGACATCGTCGGCATCACCATGCCCATCACGAAGCACTCCTTCCTCGTGAAGGACCCGGCCGAGATCCCGGGCACGATCGCGGCGGCGTACCACATCGCCACGACCGGTCGCCCGGGCCCCGTGCTCGTCGACATCACCAAGGACGCGCAGCAGGCGAAGTTCCAGTTCCGCTGGCCGCCGAAGGTCGACCTCCCCGGCTACCGGCCCATCACGAAGGCGCACGGCAAGCAGGTCGCGGCCGCCGCGCAGCTGCTCGCCGAGGCGAAGCGCCCGGTGCTCTACGTGGGCGGCGGCATCATCCGCTCGCACGCGTCCGACGAGCTGCTCGCCCTCGCGGAGGCGACGAACGCACCGGTCGTGACCACGCTCATGGCTCGCGGCGCGTTCCCCGACTCGCACCAGCAGCACCTCGGCATGCCGGGCATGCACGGCACGGTCCCGGCCGTGATCGCGCTGCAGGAGGCCGACCTCCTGCTGGCCCTGGGTTCCCGGTTCGACGACCGCGTCACCGGCAAGGCCGCGCTGTTCGCGCCCAACGCCAAGGTCGTGCACGTCGACATCGACCCCGCCGAGATCTCGAAGATCCGCACGGCCGACGTGCCGATCGTGGGCGACCTGAAGGACGTGCTCGTCGACCTGCTCGCCGCCTACGGCGACGCGACGTCCGACGGGCAGCCCGACATCGACGAGTGGTGGGCCACGCTCGACGGACTCCGCTCCGAGTTCCCGCTCGGCTTCTCGAAGCCGTCCGACGGCCTGCTCGCGCCGCAGCACGTGATCCAGCGGATCGGCGAACTGACCGGGCCCGAGGGCGTCTACGCCGCCGGCGTCGGCCAGCACCAGATGTGGGCGGCGCAGTTCATCAAGTACGAGCGCCCCAACTCCTGGCTCAACTCCGGCGGTGCCGGCACCATGGGCTACGCGGTGCCGGCGGCCATGGGCGCCAAGGTCGCCCAGCCCGACCGTGTCGTGTGGGCGATCGACGGCGACGGCTGCTTCCAGATGACCAACCAGGAGCTCGCCACCTGCACCCTGAACGACATCCCGATCAAGGTCGCGATCATCAACAACTCCTCGCTCGGCATGGTGCGCCAGTGGCAGACGCTGTTCTACGACGGCCGCTACTCGAACACCGACCTGAACACCGGGCACGACACGGTGCGGGTGCCCGACTTCGTGGCGCTCGCCGAGGCCTACGGCGCGCTCGGCATCCGGGTCACGAAGGAGGAGGAGGTCGACGCCGCCATCAAGCTGGCGCTCGAGACCAACGACCGCCCGGTGGTGATCGACTTCGTCGTCTCGGCCGACGCGATGGTCTGGCCGATGGTGCCGCAGGGCGTGTCGAACAGCTACATCCAGTACGCCCGCGATCACTCGCCGGCCTTCAGCGAGGAGGACTGACCATGTCGACCCACGTGCTCTCCCTCCTCGTCGAGGACAAGCCCGGCCTGCTGACTCGCGTCGCCGGACTCTTCGCGCGGCGCGGCTTCAACATCGAGTCGCTCGCAGTGGGCCACTCCGAGATCGAGGGGCTCTCGCGCATCACCGTCGTGGTCGACGTCGAGGAGCTTCCCCTCGAGCAGGTGACGAAGCAGCTCAACAAGCTCATCAACGTCATCAAGATCGTCGAGCTCGACCCCAACCAGTCGGTGCAGCGCGAGCACCTGCTCATCAAGGTGCGCGTCGACAACGCCACCCGCTCGCAGGTGCTCGAAGCGGTCAACCTCTTCCGCGCCCGCGTCGTCGACGTGTCGACCGACGCCCTCGTCATCGAGGTCACCGGCGACTCCGGCAAGACCACCGCGTTCCTCCGGGTGCTCGAGCCCTACGGCATCAAGGAGATCGCCCAGTCGGGCCTCCTGGCGATCGGCCGTGGCGGCAAGTCCATCACCGAGCGCGTCTTCAAGAACTGATCACGGATGCCGCGGCACGCCGTCGCGGCATCCGTCACCTGAACCGAAACCAAGGAGAAAGACAGCACATGGCTGAGATCTACTACGACAAGGACGCCGACCTCTCGCTCATCCAGGGCAAGAAGGTCGCGGTCATCGGCTACGGCTCGCAGGGACACGCGCACGCGCAGAACCTCCGCGACTCGGGTGTCGAGGTCGTCATCGGCCTCAAGGAGGGCTCGAAGTCGAAGTCCAAGGCCGAGGAGGCCGGCTTCGAGGTGAAGAGCGTCGCCGACGCCGCGGCCGGTGCCGACGTCATCGTCATCCTCGCGCCCGACCAGTACCAGCGCCACATCTACGCCGAGTCCATCAAGGACAACCTCGCTGAGGGCAAGACCCTCGTGTTCGGCCACGGCTTCAACATCCGCTTCGGCTACATCGAGGCGCCCGAGGGCGTCGACGTCGTCATGGTCGCGCCGAAGGGCCCGGGCCACACCGTGCGCCGCGAGTACGAGGCCGGCCGCGGCGTGCCCGTCATCGTCGCCGTCGAGAAGGACGCCTCGGGCAACGCCTGGCCGCTCGTGCTCTCGTACGCCAAGGCGATCGGCGGCCTGCGCGCCGGCGGCATCAAGACCACCTTCACCGAGGAGACCGAGACCGACCTGTTCGGCGAGCAGGCGGTGCTCTGCGGCGGCGTCTCGCAGCTCGTGCAGTACGGCTTCGAGACGCTGACCGAGGCGGGCTACCAGCCGCAGGTCGCGTACTTCGAGGTGCTCCACGAGCTGAAGCTCATCGTCGACCTCATGTGGGAGGGCGGCATCGCCAAGCAGCGCTGGTCGGTCTCCGACACGGCCGAGTACGGCGACTACGTCTCGGGCCCGCGCGTCATCGACCCGCACGTCAAGGAGAACATGCAGGCCGTGCTCGCCGACATCCAGTCGGGCGCGTTCGCCGAGCGCTTCATCGCCGACCAGGACGCCGGTGCCCCCGAGTTCCTCGAGCTCCGCAAGAAGGGCGAGGCGCACCCGATCGAGGCGACCGGCCGCGAGCTGCGCAAGCTCTTCGCCTGGAACGCGTCGAACGACGACGACTACGTGGACGGCGAGGTCGCTCGCTGACCTCGCACACGGTCGAGTAGGCGCGCCGCAGCTCGCCCATCGGCATGGAACGGCCCGCCCCGGATGCCCGGGGCGGGCCGTTGCGCGTGGTCGGGGCGCCCGCGCGCCGTGCGCAGATGAGCAAATCCGTCCGGGCCTCTTGTCACGGGACGTCCGGCTGTGATCGCATCTCGTTCCATGACCCGACACATTCACCCTGATTCCGAGCCGACTCCTCGCTGGTGCTCGTGCGCCGCGCCCGACGATGCCGAGCCCGCCACCTCCGGCCTCAGCCGACGCAACGTCCTGGTCGGCATGTCGGCGGCGGGCGTGCTGGCGGCGGCCGGCTGGCCGGCGGCCGCCAACGCCGCCCCCGGAGTCGACGCGGTGACCATCACGATCATGGGGACGTCCGACCTGCACGCGAACGCGGTGAACTGGGACTACTACAAGGACGCCACGTACAGCGACAGTGCCGGCAACGCCATCGGCCTCGCCCGCGTGTCGAGCGCCGTGAACCACATCCGCTCCGTTCGCGGCCCCGAGCGCACCCTCCTGTTCGATGCCGGCGACACCATCCAGGGCTCGCCGCTGGGCTTCTACTACGCGCTGGTCGACCCGGTGACCGAATCGGGCGCCGTGCACCCCATCGCGGCGCAGATGAACGCGATCGGCTACGACGCGGTCGCGCTCGGCAACCACGAGTTCAATTACGGCCTCGCCTTCCTCGACTACTGGATCTCGCAGATGGACGCCCCGGTGCTCGCAGCGAACGCCGTGCACGCCGGCACGAAGGTCCCCGCCTACACGCCGTATACGATCAAGTCGATGAAGCTGAAGGGGCGCCCTCCGATCCGCGTCGGCGTGCTCGGCCTCACGAACCCCGGCGTCGTGATCTGGGACAAGGCGAACGTGAGCGGCAAGATCGAGGTGCAGGACCTCGTCGAGGCCGCGGCCCGGTGGGTGCCCGTGATGCGCCAGGCCGGCGCCGACGTCGTCGTCGTCAGTGCGCACTCAGGCGACAGCGGCCGCTCGTCGTACACCGGTGACATCCCGGTTGAGAACGCGGCGGCGCTGGTGGCGGAGCAGGTTCCCGGCATCGACGCGATCCTCTTCGGGCACGCGCACGTCGACGTGCCGCAGCGCATCGTGACGAACCTCGAGACCGGTAAGCCGGTCGTCATGAGCGAGCCGAAGAACTGGGGTCAGCGGCTCAGCGTCTTCGACCTGACCGTCGAGTTCTCGAAGGGCAAGTGGCGCGTCACGAGCGGATCGTCGACCACCGTGAACACGAACACCGTCGTCGACGATCCCGCCCTCGTCGGACTCATCCAGGCCCAGCACCAGGCGGTCGTCACCTACGTCAACACCCCGGTCGCCGTCTCGACGGAGGCGCTGTCGGCGGCCGAGGCGTGCTGGAAGGACACGGCGATCCTGGACTACGTCAACGAGGTGCAGACGGCCACCGTCGCAGCGGCGGTGGCGGGCACGCCCGAGGCTGCGCTGCCGATCGTGTCGATCGCGGCGCCGTTCAACCGTGCGGCCACGTTCCCGGCGGGCCAGGTGACCATCAAGGACGTCGCGGGCCTGTACATCTACGACAACACCCTGTTGGCATCCATCCTCACCGGGGCGCAGATCAAGGACTACCTCGAGTACTCGGCGAAGTACTTCGTGCAGGTCGCACCCGACGCGCCGGTGACGCCGGCCGCCTGGACCAACGCCGGGAACACCCCCGACTACAACTACGACCAGTTCTCGGGCGTCGACTACGGCGTCGACATCTCGCAGCCCCTCGGCTCGCGCATCACGGGGCTGTCCTTCGGCGGCTCGCCGGTCGCGCCCGACCAGCAGTTCCTCGTGGCCGTCAACAACTACCGCCAGTCTGGCGGCGGCGGGTTCCCGCACATCGCGACGGCACCGGTCGTGTACAACGCCCAGGTCGCGATCCGCGAGGCGATCGTCTCGTATGCCACCGAAGCCGGCGTGATCGACCCGGCCGACTTCCACGTCGAGAACTGGCGGCTCGTGAGGAACGGCACGCCCGTGTTCTGACCCGTCGTACACGATGGCGGCCCGTCCCGATCGGGGCGGGCCGCCATGGTGTCGGGGGTCGAACCACAGCGGTGCCCGGGTCGGTAGTGTGACGGGGTGCCACGATTCCTCCCTGTCGAGATCGCCGTCCAGGATGCCGCGGGCGCGCGCATCGCGCTCGAGGCGGGCGCGACCCGGGTGGAGCTCTGCCAGGCGCTCGGCCTGGGCGGATTGACGCCGTCGGCGGGATTGGTCGAGGCGATTGTCGAGGTCGCCGCGGCGGCATCCGTCACGTCCTTCGTGCACGTGCTCATCCGCCCGCGCGGCGGCGGGTTCGTCTATGACGCCGACGAGCTCGACCTCATCGGGCGCGACATCCGCATGGCCCGGTCGCTCGGCGCCGACGGCGTCGTCCTCGGTGCATTGACGGATGCCGGTGCGCTCGACCTGGACGCGATCGCGGCGTTCATCGACGCCGCCGAAGGGCTCGACGTCACCGTGCACCGCGCCGTCGATGCCGCTGCGGATCCGCTGGCCGCCGTCGCGGCACTGCCCGGCACGGGCGTGCGACGGGTGCTCACCTCGGGCGGCGCGGCCGACTGCCGTGCCGGGCACGCCGTCATCGCGCAGATGGTCGCCGAGGTCGGCGGCGCGCTCGAGGTCATGGCCGGCGGCGGCGTGCGCATCGAGGACATCTCGGCGTTGGCGGCGGTCGGCGTCGACGCGGTGCACCTCTCGGCGCGGACGCATGCGACGCATGGGGGAGCGAGTGGTCCCGGCGGCGGTGAGGTCGGGTTCGACACGACGGATGCCGCACTCGTGCGCGCCGCGGTCGAACACTCGCGTCGGTCGTCGCCGCGACCGTGATCCGCATCGGTTGCGGCCGCGGTCTCGGAGGTGTTCAACCCGTCGCCTCGGTGCCCGGTTCGGCCGTCGCGAATCCGCACGTCGAACGGTAGGGGCCGAGGTCACCGAGGTAGGCGAGCCACTCGTCCTGCGTGAGGTCCCGGCCCGCCATCGCACACGCGGCCGCCGCGTGCGATGACGGCCGGAGATCCCATACTGCGATACCGGTCGGCACGTTCACGGCGAGCTCGCCCCCATCGGCGCGCAGCACTCCGGAGTACTTCGACCCTCCGGGATCGTTCCACTCGCCCAGTACCGGGATCGGGTCGCCCAGTTGTACGCCGCCCGTCAGGTCGTAGACGGACACCGTGTCATTCAAGGCGTAGGTGCTGAGGATGCGGCCGTCGCGACTGACGTTCACGGTATCGAGGCCGCCGGAGCCGCCCGGAAGCGCGCCGATCCGCTCGAACGTATCGGCGTCGTAGCGGACGATGGATTCGTTGTCGATCACGCCTGCGACCTCACCGCGCGCCGTGAGCGCGGTCACGCCCACTCCCACGAGCCCGACCTGGATCCGCTCGCCGGTCTCCGCATCGAACAGGATCGAATCCGGCGTGTACTCCATGTTCCAGCTGGTCACGAGCACGCGGCTGCCATCGGCACTCGTCGAGACGTAGACCGGATCGCCGCCGTCGGTCTGCATGGTCGGTTCGATGCGACGGCCGGTCGCAGGGTCGACGGTCCAGATCTCGCCGCCGGGCCGACCGACGTACATCCGATTCCCCTCGGCGTTCATCCAGACACCCAATGCGTCATCGGGAAGCGGGTCTCCCGCAAACGATTCAGCGGTGCGGATGTCGAGGAAGCCCGTTCGGTGCGGTCCGACGCCGCCGAAGTCGCCGACCAGGGTCGTCTCGCCCGCCCAGGCGACGCCGTACGAGGGAGCGGGAACGCGGCGGGTCAGCTTCCCCGTGCGCGTGTCGAGCAGCGCGAACTCGCGGTAGTCCTCCCACGACTCCACCCCATCGGTGCGGCGGGCGACGACGAGGCTCGAACCCGTCGGTGAATACCGGTCACGAATCAACCACCCGGGGGCGAGGACCCGCGTGACGGCACCGGCCCCGTCGAGGCCCCATCGTGTGATCGCGGCGGTGCCGCGACCCACGGCGACGAGTTCCCGACCGTCGTCGACCACGGACATGTTCCCGACCAGCCCGAGCTGAGGGTGGAAGGTGCGCTCGGTCGGCGCGCCGGTCTCGAGGCTCCGCTCCTCGATGGTGCCGAAGTGGTCGCCGCAGTACACGGTGCCGAGTTCGACGGACGCGGTCACCCAGGGGCACGGTTCCATCCTCGCCGTCGCGAACTCCTGGGACCACTCCACCTCCGCTGCGGCGAGGTCGACCGCCGAGATCCGTCGGTCGCCGGTCGTGACGATTCGCGTGTCCGAGAGCACGGCCATCGAGACGTTCGTCGACTCCGGGGGCATCGACACCACGGCCACGACGGCGGCGGACCTCGGGTCGATCACGAGCAGTGGCCCTTCGAAGGTGCCGTACAGCAGGCGCCCGTCGGGCGTGAAGCGAACCACGCCGGCCCGATCGCTGTTCCACTGCGGTTCGTGGGTCGACGTGCCGGACACGGTGCGAGTGTGGCCGGTGTTCGCATCGACGAGGTGCACGGCCCCGACCCGGTCGATCGCCGCGATCGTGTCGCCCTCGTCATTCATGGTGATGGAGCTGATGGCGTAGTCCACCACCATCGGCGCGAGCACGAGGTCCCCGCTCTCGATGTCGGCGACCAGGAGTCGGATCTCGATCGGTTCGCCGTCGTCATCGAAGGTTCCTTCGGCGTATGCGACCCGCTCCCCGTTGCCGCTCACGGCAGGGCCGCGCCGCGAGTCGATCTGGTTGGAGGTCGTGGGCATCTCGAGACGGCGTACGCGTTCGCCGGACTCGATGTCGTAGGTCGCCACGTCGGCGTCGGAGGTGATGACGACGGCGTTCCGCGTTCCCGGAACGAGCACGCCCGCCATGTCCTCGATCTCGTCGAGATAGGTGGTCGAGAGGAGGCCATGCGACTGGGTCATCACCCCCATGAGTGCGGAGTGCGTACGGGGGTCGTCGGGCCACCTCCGGTACGCCTCGGCCGCGAGCAGGGAAGCGACGTCCCGCTCCGTCCCGCGAAGGGACCGCGCCGTGCTCGTCAGCGCCTCGATCTGCGCCGTCGCCCGCTGGTGCGCCGTCTCGTTCGAGCCGGCCGCGACGAAGCCGCCGGCGGTCACGGCGACGGCGAACAGTGCGACGGCGGCGGCGAGCGAGACGCGCAGGCGACGGTTCTGCGTGCGGTCGCGCTTCGCACGGCGCTCGATCTCCTCGACGGCCGCACGCTCCTGCGACGCGGAGGCCTCGAGGAACGCGACCTCCGACTCGGTGAGCTCCGGCCCCGCGGCATCCCGCCACGCGAGGAGGGCCGCCAGGCGCGCTCCGCGGTACAGGTCCTCAGCGGGGCGACCATCCGCCTCCCAGGTGGTCGCGGCACTCGCCAGCGCGCCCATGGCCCTGAGACCCTCCGCATCGTCCTCCAGCCAGCCTCGGAGACGCGGCCACGCCGTCGCGAGCGACTCGTGGGCGACGATGAGCGAATCCTCCTCGGCGCTCACCAGGCGGGCTCGGGCGAGGCTCGTGAGCACACGATCATGGGTCGCGTCCTGTCGCATCGGGCTGATCGGGATGCGCCGGCGCATCGGCGACCCGTCCGCGCTGATCTCGACGAGCCTGAGGAACGTCGCGCGGCACGTCGCTCGCGCTTCGGGATCGAGCGACAGGTAGAGCTGGTCGGCGGACTTTGCGATCGCGCCCGAGATGCCCCCGGAATCCTCGTATCCGGCGACGGTCAGTGTGGCGCCTTCACGGCGCAGCCACGTCTCCACCAGGGCGTGCGAGACGTGGGGGAGCACACCCGGCGCGCCCGCGGCATCCCGCAGGATGAGCTCCACGAGTCCCGGCTCGAGGCGGAGGCCGGCCAGGCGGGCGGGCTCCTCGATGGCACGCCGGAGCCCGTCGGGGCCGAGGGGACCGACGAGGTGCACACCTGCCGCGAACAGCGGTCCGATGCTCGGCTCGGCAGCGCACGAGCTGAGGAAATCGGCGCGCACGGCGACGATCACTCGCCGGCCGCCCGAGACGGCCGCTGCGATCAGCGCTGAGAACTCCGCCACCTGCGCATCCGGGAGACCGGAATGGAAGAGTTCCTCGAACTGGTCGATGACGACCACGTCGGTGTGGCCACCACCGGACAGCGCGTCGTGGAGTCGCGTGATCGGCGCCGCCCCCGAGCCGAGCACCACGACGGTGTCGCCTCGAGCCCGGAGTGCCGGCACGAGCCCCGCGAGCACCAGCGACGACTTGCCGCATCCGGATGCGCCGGACACGGCGAGGAAGGGCGACCCGGCGAGCCGTTCCAGCGCGGCGGCGATGTCGGCGTCGCGGCCGAAGAACTCGTCGGCATCGTCCGTGCCGAACGGCTGCAGGCCGCGATAGGGGCACTCCGCGCCCAGGGCCGTGTGCTCCGGTGGCGCGTCGAGCGAGGCGTCCTGATGCAGGATCGCGGACTCGAGCGCGACGAGTTCGGGGCCGGGCTCGATGCCGAGTTCGTCGGCGAGCCGCTCTCGCGCGCGCCGCAGCGTGGCGAGGGCGTCGGCCTGTCGGCCGCTTCGGTAGAGCGCCGTCACGAGGATCGCCCAGCGCCGTTCCCGAAGCGGATCCGCCCTGACCAGCCGTTCTGCATCCGGAACGACGGCCCGATGCTCGCCGCACTCGAGCCGCGCGACCGCCAGGTCCTCCTCGGCGGACTTCCTGATCTCCCCGAGCCGCTCCGCCTCGGCGACTGCAGGGGGCCAATCGCCGAGATCCGAGTACGGCACGCCGCTCCAGAGCGAGTCCGCTCGCTCGAGCACGTCGACGGCACGTGCGGGGTCGTCGTTCGCGCGGTGGAGCCGGGCACTCTCGATGAGCCGCTCGTACCGCACCGCGTCGATGGCGTCGGCATCGACCCGGAGCCGGTAGCCGCCGCGCGTCGTGGCGATCGACGTCGAACCCAGCGCACGGCGGATGTGCACGACGAAGGCCTGCACCTGCTTGGGCCAGGTCGTCGGCGGGTCGTCCCTCCACACCGCGTCGGCCAGTTCAGGCGGTGTGACGACGTTGCCGGCACGGAGGACGAGGGCGGCGAGCAGGGAACGCTCTTTCGGGCTGAGTTGCCCACCATCGATCGTGAGGTCTCCGAGCACTCGGATCTCCACACCTGCAGTGTGGGATTCCGCCGTGACCGCTGTCAACGAAGAAAGGACGCATCCATACCGCTTCCATACCGGTCGAGCCCTCGCACCATACCGGCGCGAGCGAACCTGCGGTCATGAACACCACGCAGAACACCCGACGCGTCATCGCCGCCGCGCTCCTCGCGGGCTCGGCCGGTCTCGCCCTCTCGTCGTGCGGAGGGCAGCCGCACCTCACGGAACCCCAGTCGAAGCCCGTGTCCGATGCGCAGGTCGCGCAGGAGCGAGCCGAATACCGCGACGTCGCCGAGCGCCGCGACGGTCTCGGCGGACCCGTGGTCGGCCACGCCTACCGAGACCAGGCCGAACGCCGCGCCGGCTTGGGCGGGCCGACGGCGGCCGGTGATGCCTACCCCGATCTGGCCGAGCGCCGGTTGCGGCTGACCGGTCACTGACGTCGGCCTGAATCGACGATGAGTGCGTCGTCCCGCTCGCTAGTCTGGTCGTATGAGCCCCGATGCCGACGACGACGCACTGCGCTGGGAGGGCGACGACGATCCCACGCTCGCGCCCGGCTGGAAGCGGGTCGGCGAGCCGGCGCGGCTCGAGACGACGACGGATGCCGCGGGCGGCGCGGCATCCTCGCCGGCCGTCGCGACGGCTGATGCGGATGCCCCACGGCAGGCCGGTTCCGTCGAGCTGGTGGTGCTCGGGCTGCTCGGCGGGGTCTACCTGCTGTACGCCATCGGGTGGTTGATCTGGGCCTCGACGCCGGCAGTGGAACTCGGCGATCCGGTCGCGCAGTTCATGTACGGACTCGGCCGATGGTTCGCCGTGCTCGCGCCGGTGCTCTGGTTCGCCGCCGTGCTGTGGCTCGCCGCCGAACACCGCCGCGCCCGCCTGCTCTGGCTCGTGGCCGGTGCAGTCCTGCTCGTGCCCGTCCCGTTCCTGCTGCGAGGGTGAGATGACCGACGCATCCCTTCCCGCCGACGCCTCCTCTCCGGCGGATGCCGCCGTCGAGGCCGACGAGACCGCGACGGTCCGTCGGTCGACGCCGCGCTGGCTCGCGATGACGATCGCCGTCGTCTTCGGCGTGCTCTACGCCTACGACGTCTGGGAGGCGGTGGGCAATCTCGTCGGACTGAACCTCCAGGCGGGTGCCCTCGGCGTGCCGCTCAGCGCGCTGGGGATCACGCTCCTCATCGCCGCCCTCATCGTGCCGTTCCTCGTGTTCGGCGTCGCGTTCTGGCTGGGCCGCCGTCGTGCCCCGCTCGCACAGGTGCTGCTCTTCCTGGCCGGGTACGCCCTCGTGCAGGCGCTCGCGTTCGACGCGGCCGTGTTCTTCGGCCTGGGCGGCTTCGACCTGTCCTGACGACGGGGCCGCCACGGCCGCCGGCCCGAGGGTGTGACGGTGACGACGTCACAGAACGAGTGCGGCATGCACGCTCCAGTAGAGTGGCCGGGTAGCGCCCCCACGGCGTGTGGCGCATCCCACCGCACATCAGAGCGCCGTGCGCGCGCTTCGCACCCGAAGGAATCGTTCGTGTCAAAGCCGGTCGTGCTGATCGCAGAAGAACTGTCGCCCGCCACCGTCGACGCCCTCGGGCCCGACTTCGAGATCCGCAACGTCGACGGCACCGACCGCTCGGCACTGCTCGCCGCCCTGCCCGAGGCGAACGCCATCCTGGTGCGGTCGGCGACGAAGGTCGACGCCGAGGCGATCGCGGCCGCGACCAAGCTGCAGGTGATCGCCCGCGCGGGGGTCGGCCTCGACAACGTCGACATCAAGGCGGCCACTGCGGCCGGCGTCATGGTCGTGAACGCGCCCACCTCGAACATCATCTCGGCGGCAGAGCTCACGGTCGGCCACATCCTGAGCCTGGCCCGGCACATCCCGGCTGCGCACTCGGCGCTCGCGCAGGGGGAGTGGAAGCGGTCGCAGTACACGGGCACCGAGCTCTACGAGAAGACGATCGGCATCATCGGCCTCGGCCGCATCGGCGCCCTCATCGCGGCCCGACTGCAGGCGTTCGGCACCGAGGTCATCGCGTACGACCCGTACATCACCGCCGCTCGCGCCCAGCAGCTCGGCGTGCAGACGGTGAGCCTCGACGAGCTCCTCGAGCGCAGCGACTTCATCACCATCCACATGCCGAAGACGCCCGAGACCACGGGCATGATCTCGACCGAGCAGCTCGCGAAGATGAAGCCGACGGCGTTCGTCGTGAACGTCGCGCGCGGCGGGCTCATCGACGAGGACGCGCTCTACGAGGCGCTGGCCGCGCGGCGGATCGCGGGCGCCGGCCTCGACGTGTTCGTCACCGAGCCGCCGCGCGAGTCGCCGCTGCTCTCGCTGCCGAACGTCATCGTGACGCCGCACCTCGGCGCGTCGACCGACGAGGCGCAGGAGAAGGCCGGGGTCTCGGTCGCGAAGTCGGTGCGGCTGGCCCTCGCGGGTGAACTCGTGCCCGACGCCGTGAACGTCGCCGGCGGCGTCATCGACCCCTACGTGCGTCCCGGCATCCCGCTCGTCGAGAAGCTCGGCCAGCTCTTCGCGGGTCTCGCGGATGCCCCGATCACGAGCCTCGACGTCGAGGTGCACGGCGAGCTGGTCGACTACGACGTCAGCGTCCTCAAGCTCGCGGCCCTGAAGGGCGTGTTCACGAACGTGGTGAGCGAGACCGTGTCCTACGTGAACGCGCCGCTCCTCGCCGAGCAGCGCGGCATCGACGTGCGCCTCATCACCGACGCCGACTCGCCCGAGTACCGCAACGTGATCACGCTCGCGGGCGCGCTCGCTGACGGTCGCCAGCTCGCGGTCTCGGGCACGCTGACCGGCACCAAGCAGATCGAGAAGCTCGTGGGCATCAACGGCTACGAGATCGAGGTCCCGATCGCGACCACGCACATCGTGATGCAGTACACCGATCGCCCGGGCATCGTGGCCGTCTACGGCCGGGAGTTCGGCGACGCCGGCATCAACATCGCGGGCATGCAGATCGCGCGCCGCGAGGCGGGCGGCCAGGCGCTCAGCGTGCTGACGGTCGACTCGCCCGTGCCGACCGACGTGCTCGACCGGGTGCGCGAGGCGATCGACGCCGACGTGCTCGTCGAGATCGACATCACCGAGGAGTAGCGGGCGCCCGCTCAGGCCCGGGGCGACCCGTCGGCGAGCCGTTCGAGCAGGGCGACGAGGTCGTCCATCTCGTGTTCGGGCGGCGCGTCGAGGCCGGTCTCGGCGTCGTCGCCGTGCAGCGCGGAGTCGTAGTACAGGCCGTCGCCGATGAGCGTGATGGCGAGTGCGACGGTGGGGTCGGCCACGTGTGCACGCACCGCCCCGAGCCACCGCTGGCGCACCGAGCGGATCATGCGAACGGCCGACGGATGCCCCGCCTGCGCGAGTCGCGCGGCGGCGACCCCTGCCCGCTCGAAGGCCGTGTCGCTCGCGACCGACGAGCGCACGAAGTAGGCGACGGGACCCTCGGGTGCTGACGCCATGACCTCGAGGTCCGCGTCGACCAGCGCCGAGAAGCGCGCGAGGACGCCGTCGATCAGCGCCTCGCGCGTCGGGAAGTGGTAGAGCAGCCCGCCCTTCGACACCCCGGCGCCGCGCGCGGCGGCGTCCAGGGTGGCGGCACGATCGCCGCCCTCGACGAGGAGGCGCTCGAAGGCGTCGAGCACGGCGTCGCGCGCGGCTGGGGGACGGCTCATGTGCTCGATCGTAGCGAGCGGCATCCGTCCATGACCTGATACTATACCGGCTGGACGGTAAAGTAATGGAACCCGAGATGACGAACACGACCCAGCCCGAGACCCAGCCCCACGAGCTCGCGACGCGCAGCACCGCGCCGATCGATCCCGGCCGTGCCTCGGCGGCGCCCCGTCGCACCCCGCGCGCGCCGCGCCGCGCCTGGGTGGCGCTCGCCGTGCTCATGCTGCCCGTGCTGCTCGTCTCGATCGACAACACCGTGCTGAGCTTCGCGCTGCCCGCGATCTCGCGCGATCTCGCGCCGACGGCCGCCCAGCAGCTCTGGATCATCGACGCCTATCCGCTCGTGCTCGCCGGCCTCCTCGTGGGCATGGGCAGCGGCGGCGACCGCTTCGGTCGCCGCCGCATGCTCCTGATCGGCTCCACCGGCTTCGCCGTGGTCTCCATCGTGGCGGCATTCGCTCCCACGGCGGAGGCCCTCATCGCCGCCCGCGCGGCCCTCGGGTTCTTCGGCGCGATGCTCATGCCGTCGACCCTGTCACTCCTGCGCGCCGTCTTCACGGATCGCGAGCAGCGTCGCCTCGCCATTGCGATCTGGGCGTCGGGCTTCGCCGCGGGAAGCGCCCTGGGGCCGCTCGTCGGCGGGCTCCTCCTCGAGCACTTCGCCTGGGGATCCGTCTTCCTGCTCGCCGTGCCCGTGCTGGTGCCGCTGCTCGTGCTCGTGCCGCTGCTCATCCCCGAGAGCCGCGACCCGGCGCCCGGACGCATCGACCTCGTGAGCACGGTGCTGTCACTGGCTGCGATGGGCCCGATCGTCTACGGCATCAAGTCGCTCGCCACCGAGGGCGTCGACGGCTTCGGCGTGCAGGCGATCGCGTTCGGCGCGTTCTGCGCGGTGTGGTTCGTGCGACGCCAGCTGCGCAGCGACTCGCCCATGCTCGACGTGCGCCTGTTCCGGCAGGGCTCGTTCGGCGGCGCGGTGCTCGTCAACCTGTTCAGCGTGATCGCGCTCGTCGGATTCCTCTACTTCGTGTCGCAGCACCTGCAGCTCATCGCGGGGCTCACGCCGGTGGCTGCCGGCCTCGCCCTGCTGCCGGGCCTCGTCGCGATGATCATCGCCGGGCTCGTCGTGGTGCCGATCGCCCGTCGGGTGCGCCCCCGCGTGCTCGTGCCGGTGGCCCTCGGCCTGTCCGCCGCGGGGTACCTCCTCATCGCAGTCACCACGAGTGCCGAGTCGATCGCCCCGATCGTGATCGCGTTCGTGCTGCTCGGCGTCGGCATCGGCGCGGCCGAGACGGTCTCGAACGAGCTCATCCTCTCGAGCGCGCCGCCCGCGAAGGCCGGTGCCGCCTCGGCCGTGTCCGAGACCGCCTACGAGCTGGGCGCCGTCCTCGGCACGGCGGTGCTCGGCAGCATCCTCGCGGCGCAGTTCCGGTCGGGGATCGTGCTTCCGTCGGTGCTCACCGAGGGGCAGGCGGATGCCGCGCGCGAGACGCTCGCCGGGGCGGTCACGGTGTCCGAGCAGCTGCCCGGCCCGATCGGTGCCCAGCTCGCGGCATCCGCGGCCCACGCGTTCGACGGCGGTGTCGTGGTGACGTCGCTCATCGGCGTGGGCCTCATGCTCGCCGCCGCCGTCGTCGCCGCGATCGCGCTGCGGAACCCGGCGCCGGCTCCGACCGAATAGGAACCCGGCCCTGCGCGTCCCGGCCCGCCGCCCGGATGGCGCGGGCCCGCATGACGAACGGCCGCCGCCCTCGTCGGGGCAGCGGCCGTTCGGAGCGTCGGACTCAGAGGACGGTCGGGTCCTCGGGCGTCGAATGCTCGTTGCGCACGACCCGGTCGCCCGTGGCGGGGTCGACGCTCGTGTGCGAGGTCGTCACCGAACGGCGACGACGCGCGAGGAGCACGATGCCGATGATGATGATGATCGCGCCGGCGATCATGAGGATGTAGCCGACCAGCTGGAGGTTGATCCAGTCGACGGTGAGGTTGAGCGCGAAGGCGAGAATGGCGCCGATCACGAAGAGCACGATTCCGAGACCGAGACTCATGGGGTCCTGCTTTCTCTCCGGCGGCTCCAGGTGCCGCGGTTCGATGAGGCGGATACCTCGTCCTGAGGCCGAGTGTATCGAGCGGCTCCCTGCCCGGACACTACGCTGGGAGGGCTGGCGCACGAAGGAGAATCCATGGTAAGCACGGTCAGGCTCGCGGTCATCCCGGGCGACGGAATCGGCCCGGAGGTCGTCGACGAGGCGCTCAAGGCCCTCGACGCGGCCACCGCGGGCACCGAGGTCGCCTTCGAGCAGACGCCCTTCTCGCTGGGCGCGGGGCGATACCTCGAGACGGGCGACGTGCTGACCGACGACGACCTGGCGGCCATCAAGGGCCACGACGCGATCCTGCTCGGCGCCGTGGGCGGCGTGCCGGGCGACCCGCGGCTCGCCGGCGCCAACATCGAGCGCGGGCTGCTGCTCAAGCTGCGCTTCGAGCTCGACCATTACGTGAACCTCCGGCCGTCCGTGCTGCACGCCGGCGTGACGAGCCCGCTCGCGAACCCCGGCGAGGTCGACTTCGTCGTCGTGCGCGAGGGCACCGAGGGTCCCTACGTCGGAAACGGCGGCGCCATCCGCGTCGGCACCCCGGCCGAGGTGGCCAACGAGGTGTCGGTGAACACCGCCTACGGCGTCGAGCGCGTCGTGCGCTACGCCTTCGACGCGGCATCCGCGCGCCCGCGCAAGAAGCTCACGCTCGTGCACAAGACCAACGTGCTCGTCTTCGCCGGGTCGCTCTGGAAGCGCACGGTCGACGCCGTCGCCGCCGAGTATCCCGGAATCGCGGTCGACTACCTGCACGTCGACGCCGCGACCATCTTCCTCGTGACGGATCCTGCTAGATTCGATGTCATCGTCACGGACAACCTCTTCGGCGACATCCTCACCGACCTGGCCGGCGCGATCAGCGGCGGCATCGGACTGGCGGCCTCGGGCAACATCAACCCCGACGGCCGGTTCCCGAGCATGTTCGAGCCGGTCCACGGATCCGCACCCGACATCGCCGGGAAGGGCATCGCCGACCCCACCGCCGCGATCCTCTCCGTGGCCCTGCTCCTCGACCACCTGGGTCACGGGGAGCAGGCCGCGAAGGTGCAGCGGGCGGTCGCCGCCGACATCGCCCAACGCGGCGACGCGACCCGGTCGACCTCCGAGGTCGGCGACGCGATCGTCGCCCGTATCGACGCAGACGAGTAACCAGCGCACCCGAAGGACGAAGACATGACCATCAACCTCCCGCTCCAGGCCCCCTCCGCAGCAGGACTCACCTGGAACGTCACCCGCAACGACGCGGCGAAGACCGACGTCGAGCGCGAGGCGATCCTCGCCGACCCCGGCTTCGGCAACCACTTCACCGACCACATGGTCGACCTGTGCTGGTCGGAGAAGGGCGGATGGCACCGACCGCGCGTCTCGCCGTACGGCCCGATCCAGCTCGAGCCGTCGGCCGCGGTCCTGCACTACGCGCAGGAGATCTTCGAGGGGCTGAAGGCGTACCGCCACGCCGACGCGTCGGTCTGGACCTTCCGTCCCTACGAGAACGCGGCGCGCATGCAGCGCTCGGCCGCCCGCCTCGCCCTGCCCGAGCTCCCGAGCGAGTACTTCATCGACTCGCTGCGCCAGCTCGTCGCGGTCGACGGCGACTGGGTACCGACGGCTCCCGAGACGAGCCTGTACCTGCGCCCCTTCATGTTCGCGAAGGAGGCGTTCCTGGGGGTGCGCCCCGCGAAGAAGGTCGCGTACTACCTCATCGCGAGCCCGGCCGGCGCGTACTTCCACGGGGGCGTGCAGCCCGTGTCGATCTGGCTGTCGACGAAGTACGCGCGTGCCGGCAAGGGCGGCACGGGCGCGGCCAAGACGGGCGGCAACTACGCGTCGAGCCTGCTGCCGCAGGCCGAGGCGGCCGAGCACGGATGCCAGCAGGTGCTGTTCCTCGACGAGGGCACGTACCTCGAGGAACTCGGCGGCATGAACGTGGTGCTCGTCTACCGCGACGGCACCCTCGTGACGCCCGAGTCGGACTCGATCCTCGAGGGCATCACGCGCGACTCGGTGCTCCAGCTCGCCAAGGACCGCGGCCACACCGTCGAGAGCCGCAAGGTCACCATCGACGAGTGGCGCGAGGGCGCGGCATCCGGCGACATCGTGGGCGCGTTCGCCTGCGGCACCGCCGCGGTGATCACGCCCATCGGCCGGCTGCTCGCCGAGGACTTCGAGATCGTGCACTCGGGTTCCGCCGCATCCGAGCTGGCGCTCTCGTTGCGCGAGGAGCTCACCGGCATCCAGTACGGCCGCGTCGAGGACCGCCACGGCTGGCTGACCCGCCTCGACGCCTGATGGCGGGCGCGGCCATCCGGCCGTTCCGCCGTGAGGACACCGAGCCGGTGGTCGCGCTCTGGCGCGCCGCCGGCCTGGTGGTCCCGTGGAACGACCCCTATCGCGACATCGAGCGCAAGCTCACCGTGCAGCCCGAGCTGTTCCTCGTCGCCGAGGACGACGCGGGGGCGGTGGCGGGCGCGGCCATGGTCGGCTACGACGGCCACCGCGGGTGGGTGAACTACCTCGCGGTCGACGCGTCGCGTCGAGGCGAGGGCCTCGGCGCGGCGATCATGGCCGAGGCCGAGCGCCTCCTCGTCGAGCGGGGCTGCCCGAAGCTCAACCTGCAGGTGCGGTCGACGAACCAGGGCGTCATCGACTGGTACCGGTCGCTCGGCTACGAGCCCGACCACGCGGTGAGCCTCGGCAAGCGACTCATCCCCGACGCCTCCGCCCAATAGGCTGGCAGCATGAAGATCGCGCGCTTCTCCCACGGCGAGACCATCGCCTTCGGCATCCTCGACGAGGAGGAAGACGAGCTCGTCGTGCTGAAGGCCGACCCGATGTTCGCGGGGTACGAGCCCACCGGGGAGCGCGTGCCGCTCGGCGAGGCGAAGCTCCTCGCGCCGGTCATCCCGCGGTCGAAGGTGGTGGCGGTGGGCAAGAACTACCGGGAGCACGCCGAGGAGATGGGTGGCGAGGCCCCGACCGAGCCCCTCCTGTTCCTCAAGCCCAACACGTCGGTCATCGGGCCGGGCGACGCCATCGTGCTGCCGCCGCAGAGCGAGCAGGTCGAGCACGAGGGCGAGGTCGCCGTGGTCATCGGCCGCATCGCGAGGAACGTCGCCGAGGCGGACGCCGAAGGCGTGATCTTCGGGTACACGATCGCGAACGACGTGACCGCCCGTGACCTGCAGCGCCGCGACGGCCAATGGGCGCGCGCGAAGGGCTTCGACACGTTCTGTCCGCTCGGGCCGGTGATCGACACCGAGCTCGACCTCGCATCGGGCACCATCGAGGTGAGCGTCGACGGCGAGCGACGGCAGCACGGGCGGCTTGCCGACATGGTGCACTCGATCCCCGCGATCATCGCCTACGCCTCGAGCGTGTTCACGCTGCTCCCGGGCGACGTCATCCTCACCGGCACGCCGGCGGGCGTCGGCCCGATCGTCGACGGCGACACGGTCGACGTCACCGTCTCGGGGCTGGGCACGCTGTCGAACCCCGTTCGGGCCGCCGCGCGCTGACCGCCCGCCTCAGCGGCCCAGCGCCGTCGCGGCGAGCTCGACGTCCTCGAGGTCGTTCCACAGGTGGAACGCCACCCGCGCCCTGCCCTGCGCCAGCCCG
>NZ_WJSP02000190.1 GCF_009720255.1 Agromyces humi
ATCCCGAGCTGATCAGGCATATCGCAAGGAATGACTGCCGCAGGGGAGTCAGCGTCGCGGGGTGGAGCAGTTCGGTAGCTCGCTGGGCTCATAACCCAGAGGTCGTAGGTTCAAATCCTGCGCCCGCCGACGGAGCGTCGAGGCCGCCGGCGATGCGCAGGAGCGTCGACTTGCCGCATCCGCTCGGACCGAGGATGGCGACGATCTCGCCCGCCGCGACCTCGAGATCTATGTCGCGGAGCACGATGCGGGCGTCGGGTCCGCTGCCGAACGTCCGGCCCACGCCGCGGAAGTCGACCGGTGCAGCGGCCGAGGCGTCGGCGCGCGCGGCCGAGCGGGCCGTGGTCTCGCGGCCGGTCTCGGATGTCGCCGTCATGGCTGCTCCTCGCGGGCGGGCTCGGGGTGGATGCCCCGACGCTACCCACGCCCGTCCCCACTGTCAGCCGGGCATGACCCGCGGCGTAACAGTGGCCGTGAATAGCAAAGCGCAGTGCTCGATGTCAAGTTCTTGGGCGACCTGACGCTCGACGCGCTCCTCGTGCGCCCGGTCGTGTCGCGCCTGGAGCTCGCGGGCGACGGTGGTGCGACGGAGCTGGTGCACGTCTCGGCGACGGTGCGGATCCCGTCGGGCGGCTTCGCGGTGGTCTCCACCGATGAGGCGGGGTGATGCGCTACAGCGGCTTCTGCATGTGCATCGAGGTGACGGCGTAGCCGAGGCTCCCATAGAGGCCGATCGCGGGCTCGTTGTAGGCGAACACGTTGAGCTGCATCGTGGAAGCGCCCTGCGATCGGGCGAACTCCTCGGCGAGTGCCATGGTCGCCCGACCGAGGCCGCGGCCGCGGAACGACTCGTGCACGGCCACATCCCAGACGTACCAGGTGGACGTGTCCTTCACGGGGCCGAGCCAGAGCCAGCCGGCGTCCTCGCCGTCGGCCTCGACGGTGAAGAGGAAGTGGCCGTCGATGAGGCGACCGTCGGGGAAGAACTGGTCCTGCGAGGCGCGGGCGGCGGCGGCGGCCCCGTCGGCGTCGTCGCCGGCGCGCCGACGAGCATCTTCGTAGGCGGCCATCGCGACGGGCAGCCAGGCGGCGGTCTGCTCGGGCGTCTTCGGGACGAGTCGGAGGTCGGGGGTCGTCATCCGACCATGCTGCCACGGAGGCCGTCGCCTGTCAGTGAACCAAACGGTTCAGTGACGTAGACTGCCGGCATGGCCGCCGCTCCTGAGACCGTCGACGACTACGTCGCGTCCTTCCCGCCCGAGGTCCGCGACGTGCTCGAGCGCGTGCGGGCCGCGATTCATGCGGGCGTGCCAGGCGGCGAGGAGAAGGTGCGCTACGGGATGGGCGCGGTCATGCTCGGCGGCCGGTACGCGATCCACTTCGCCGGGTGGAAGCAGCACGTCGGCCTCTATCCCGTGCCCGCCTTCGACGGCCCGCTCGAGGCGGAGGTCGCGCCGTACCGCTCGAAGAAGGACACGGTGAACTTCCGGTACGCCGATCCCGTGCCCTACGACCTGATCACGCGGATGTCGCAGGAGATCGTGCGGATGCGTCGCGCCGTCGCAGCGCCCGACGAGGGCTGACGGTGACTGGCGGCGGACGCCGCCCGCGTCGGACGGGGGCCCGCTCGACCGACCCGCGGTCGTTCCCGCGTGCGCGAAGATGGAACGATGACGAGAACGGTGCAGGGTGCCAACGTGCTGATCACGGGCGCGGCGGCGGGCATGGGCCGCATGTACGCCGAGCGCGCGGTGGCCGAGCACGCGGCATCCGTCACCCTCTGGGACCGCGACGCGTCCGCCTTGGCGCGCACGGTGGACGAGCTCGGTGCGGTCTCGCGGGGTCGTAGCAGGGTGCAGTCGTACGTCGTCGACGTGGGCGACCTCGGTGCGATCGCCAAGACGGCCCAGCGGGTGCGGCGCGAGGTCGGCAACCCCGACGTGCTCGTGAACAACGCCGGCATCGTCCGCGGCAACCGCTACTTCTGGGAGACCGACAACGGCGAGGACACCCGCCCGACCATGCAGGTCAACGCGCTCGCGCCCATGTACATCACGCGAGAGTTCATCCCGGGCATGATCGCGAACGCCTACCGGGCGTCACGCATCGTGAACATCGCGTCGGCCGCCGGCACGCTCGCGAATCCGCGCATGGCGGTGTACGCGGCATCCAAGGCCGCCCTCATCGGCTGGAGCGAGTCGCTGCGGCTCGAGCTCGAGCAGGCCGACCACGGCAACGTGAAGGTCACCACGGTGACGCCGAGCTACATCTCGACGGGCATGTTCGCGGGCGCCAAGGGGCCGACGCTCACCCCGGTGCTCGATCCCGAGTTCGTCGTCGACCGCGTCTGGAAGGCGATGCTCGCCGGCACGCCGCTCGTGGAGCTGCCATGGAGGGTCGGCCTGTCCCGGGCGCTCCGGGGACTGCTGCCCACCCGGGTGTTCGACCGGGTCGTGGGCGACGGCTTCGGCGTCTACCGCTCGATGGAGCGATTCACCGGCCGCGACTGAGCCCGCACCCGCACGGGCTGCGGGCGGAGGCGATGCGCGATCACGCCGATGGACAGCGACACCGCCAGGGCGGCCACAGCGATCACGGGCACGAGTTCGGGGGTCATGCGGCGACCGTAGCCCCGCAAGCTGGGTGCTCGCCGCGAATCACGTCGACCGACGAGCGGTCAGCCCTCGCCCTTCCCCTTCTTGCCCTTGTCGTCGTTGCCGTTGTTGTTGCCCTTGCCCTTGTTGTCGTCTTGGCCGGGCTGGTCGGCGTCATCGCCGGCCGGTGCCGGGGCGGGTGCAGGCGTGGGCGTGCTCGCCACGTCGGCCGCCTCCAGGTCGGCGCGCACCAGGTCGATGGCGGCGCGGATGTCGGATTCCTGTGCCGCGTCGACGGCGCCGTCGTCGACCGCCGCGTCGACATCGCGCTCGAGCAGGGCGAGCTCGGCGAGCGCACCGGGATAGTCGCCCTCGGCCGCGCGCGTCGAGATCTGCACGACCGAGTCGTGCATGGCCGCCGCGGTGTTCTCGCTCGAGGCTGCGCACGACGAGAGTCCGAAGGCCATCGTGACCGCGATCGCCGCCGCGGGAAGCAGGGCGTGACGGGTGGCGAGCCGGCGCATCATCCGCTCACCGCCTCGTCGAGCTGCTGGAGGTGCACGCCGAGGTCTCCCGGTACGGCGGGCAACGGCTCGGGCGTCGCCTCGGGCGCAGGGGCGCTGAACGCCGAGAGCACCACCGCGGTCACCACGCCCGCGATCGCCAGCAGCAGCGCGACCGCGATGGCGGGCCGCACCCAGCGCCGGCGATCGCCGTCGTGGTCTCCGGCGGAGCGGCGCTCGGCTCGCGAGGGTCGTGCCGCAGCGGTCGCGCCCGCTCCGGCAGCGGCGGCGCCCGGCACCGCGAAGAATGAGCGGTCGGCGGCGGGGAGCACGCGCGTGGCGGCGGTCGCGTCCCCTGGGGCAGCGGATGCCACGGGCTCGGCCCCTGGGGCGACGTCGGATGCTCCGGGCTCGTGGCCCCCGACCGCCGGCATCGCCTCGGTGGGTTGGTCGGCGACCTCGGTGAACGCGATGGTCGGTGCGAGCGCATCCGCCTCGGTGACGGGCGTCGTGTCGAGCGTGCTCGCGGCGATCGCCACGTCGAGCGCCGACGGACGGTCACCCGGTTCGCGGGCCGTCATCGCCCGCAGCAATGCGACCCAGTCCTCGCCGAGGGTGGCGGGGATGTCGGGATCACGCGCGAGCCGGGCGCCCGCCGACTCGACGGCCGGCCCGGGGAAGGGCGTCTCGCCGGTGCGCGCCTCGAGCACGAGGAGCCCGAGCGAGTAGACGTCGCTCGCGGGGGACGGGGGCTGACCCGTCACCTGCTCGGGGCTGACGTAGCCGGGCGTGCCGACGAGCAGTCCCGCGCGGGTGATGCGTGCGTCGTCGATGAGGCGGGCGATGCCGAAGTCGGCGAGCTTCGCGTTCCACGTGCGGCTCGGCAGGTGCGCGGGTTCGAGGAGCACGTTCGCGGGCTTCACGTCGCGGTGCACGATGCCGCGATCGTGGATGACGTGCAGCGCCTCGGCGAGGTCGGCGAGCAGGCCCGCGGCATCCGACGGCCCGAGCGGGCCGAGCCGCAGCGTCTCGCGAAGGTCGCGGCCCTCGATGAGCTCCATGACGAGGAACTCCCGGCCCGTCGCCGGGTCGCGCGAGGCGTCGTACAGCCGCACCAGTGCGCGATGCGAGAGGCTCGCGAGCAGCGCGGTCTCGGAGCGTCGTCGTTGTGCGTCGTCGAGGCCCTCCGCCTCGGCGGCGAAGACCTTGACCGCGACGGGTCGGCCGAGCGCGAGGTCGACGCCGCGGTAGACGGCTGCCATGCCGCCGCGGCCGATCAGGCCCTCGAGGCGGTAGCGGTCGCCCAGCGTCGCGCCCGTGAAGGCGTCGCCCATCACGCTGTTCGGGGTGGTGCTCACCCCATCGAGGGTAGTCGCCGTCGCGGCGACCCGTCCTGACAAGGGGTGGGGTGGCCGCGTCGCTCGAGGTCTGGTAGTGCTCGGGATGCCCTTGGATGCGTCAGCCGAAGATCATCGGCGAATCGTCGTCGACCGGCTCGAGCGCCAGGTCGACGAGCACCGGGACGTGGTCGGACGGCGCCGCGCCCTTGCGCTCGTTGCGGTGGATCGAGGCATCCGTCACCGCCTCGGCGAACGCCGCGGAGCCGAGGACGAAGTCGATGCGCATGCCCTCGTTGCGGGGGAACCGCAGCTGCTTGTAGTCCCAGTAGGTGAAGAGCCCCTCGGGCACCCGTGCGCGCACGACGTCGCTGACGCCGGCCGACTCGAGGGCGAAGAACGCCGCGCGTTCCTCAGGGGAGACGTGGGTCGTGCGACCGACGACCACGGTCGGGTCGCCGTTGTCGACGTCGAACGGGGCGATGTTGAAGTCGCCCATGAGCGCGAACGGCACCTCGGGATACGACGTGGTCTGCTCGCGGGTGTACTCGGTCAGCGCCTCGAGCCAGTCGAGCTTGTACGTGTAGTGCGGGTCGCCCAACGAGCGGCCGTTGGGCACGTAGAGGCTCCAGAGCCGCACGCCGTCGATGGTCGCGCCGATGGCCCGTGCCTCCTGCGGCTGGTCGGGGCCCTCGAGCCCCTTGAGGAAGCCCGGCATGCCGGGGAAGCTCGTCTCGACCGACTCGATCGGCGACCGGCTCGCGATGGCGACGCCGTTCCACTGGTCGAAGCCGTGCAGCGCGAGCTCGTAGCCGGCATCCTCGAACTGCGCGGCCGGGAACTGCTCGGGCTTGCACTTGATCTCCTGCATCGCGAGCACGTCGACGTCTTCGCGCACCATCCAGTCGACGACGCGGTCGACGCGGGTGCGGATCGAGTTGACGTTCCAGGTGGCGATGCGCATGCAAGCAAGCCTAGGACGGCGTGCCGACACCCTTGCGCGCGTCCTCCGCCTCGTCCTCCGCCTCGGACTGCACGACCTCGGGGTCGTCGCCGTCCTTGGCCTCCTGCAGGCGCGGCAGCACCAGCCAGAGCAGCACGAGCACGATGGCCCCGACGACGAAGGTGATGATGCCGGCGGCCCGCGAGACGGCGAAGTCGAAGATCAGGGTCGTCACCCCGAGGACGAGCAGGGCGACGACGGCGAGGTGGGCGATGAGCAGCCGATTGCCGGTGCGAACGATGCGTTCCTTCACCTGGTGACGGAACAGCGTGCGGTGCAGGGTCACGGGGGCCAGGCCGACGATGGTCGCGAGGCCGGCGAGTGCGACCAGCACGAGGTAGAGGACGAGCTGGTACTGGTCGAGTTCCTCGAACCGCTGCTGGAACGCCACGGCGAGCAGGAAGCCGCCGATGAGCTGCGTGCCGGTGAGCGCGACCCGCAGCTCCTGCAGGATGTCACTCCAATTGCGGTCGCTGCGCTCGTTGGGCGTCTCGTTGCGCCCGTCGCCCGGCGCGACGTCCTCGTCGTGCGCGGGCGGAGTGGCGGCCGGGCCTGAGAGCGCGCCGGCGGACCGACCGTCGGTGCGGCCTGCTTCGCGGCCGGGCTTCCCGTCGCGGCCGGGATCGGTCCCGTCGGGCGACGGGACCTCGTCGCCGCGGCCGAGGGCGTCGGAGACCGGCGGTCCGGCGTGTCGGGCGTTCATGCTCGATGGTAGCCACGTCCGCCCGCCGGTGGACAAGCCCTTGCGCGCGCGTCGCCACCGCCCTAGAACGTCGCGCCCTCGACGCCGGAGATCGTGAGCGCGGCCCCGCCGAAGAAGACGGCGGCGATGAGCACGATCCCGGCGATCGGGATCCAGAACGCGAGGCGGCGCAGCACGAGCACGATCACCGCGGCGATGAGCGCCAGGAGGCCGACCGCGAGCGGGCCGATCAGCGCGATGAGCATGCCGGTGCCCATGCGGTCGTAGTCGCAGACGGTGCTGGCGCCGCAGGAGTCGCCCGCGAAGGCGAGGAACACCGCGAAGAACGACGCGAGCAGCGCCGCGCCGATCATGACGACGAGCAGCACGATGGTGAGCACCAGGTCCCACATGACCACGGGCCGCCTCGCCGGTGCGGATGCCGCGTACGGCTGCACTGCTTCGGTCATGCGCTCCCCCGACCCGCGAGCGCCCGTCGCGCCGCTGGCCGAATTCTGGCAGCGGGGCGCCGGATGCTGCAAGGATCGGGTGCGGGGTACGCGCGGGAACGTGCGGGGAGGCCCGCGCCGAACGCAGGCGATCGAGTGGGACGGGGCAGCCGCATGGCCGTGGGATTCAGCATCGAGGGCATCGAGGGCCTGCCCGAGGTGCAGCGCGGAGACGACCTGGCCGCGCTCATCGCGGGTGCGGTGGAGCTCGGCGACGGGGACATCCTCGTCGTGACCTCGAAGATCGTGTCCAAGGCCGAGGGCCGCATCGTCGAGGCCGCCGACCGCGAGGCCGCGATCACGGCCGAGACCGTGCGGGTCGTCGCGACCCGCGCCTACGACGGCGGCGTCACGCGCATCGTCGAGAACCGCCAGGGCATCGTCGGGGCG
>NZ_WJSP02000191.1 GCF_009720255.1 Agromyces humi
CGGCATCCGCCCCACCGAGCCAGGCCGCGGCCGCGGCCTCTCCCGCTGCCGTGAGCCGGTGCAGCGGCAGGCCATCGGCGGTGGATCCGGCCGACTCGATGAGCCGCTGCTTGGTGAGCCGCTCGAGCGTCGCGTAGGTCTGGCCGACGTTCACCAACCGGCGGCCCCCGGTGCGGGCGGCGAGTCCGCCGTGCAGTTGGAAGCCGTACGCGGGTCCGGCGGTGAGCAGTGCGAGCAGTGCGTCGCGCACGGCCATGGAGTGCCTCCCTGAGGGATGAGAAACGCTTCACCGAGCATAGTGTTGCGCGCCGGCGACCGGTCGGCGGCGCTCCGGACCGCGCGGAGCCTTGTCCTGCGCGAAATTCCACGGCATAATCGCCCATGACGGCTCGCCGTCCACAATCGAACACTCGCCATCCGGCGGTTCCGAGGTCGTAGGGGAAGACGCACCTCGAGAACGGAGACGGAGATGGCGGAGAAGGTCACGCGGGCCCAGCGCGCCGCGCGAGGCGTGCTGTTCGTGCACTCCTCGCCGCGGGCGCTCTGCCCGCATGTGGAGTGGGCTGCCGGTCGTGCGCTCGGCACGCCGGTGAACTTCGACTGGTCGGAGCAGCCGGTCTACCGGGGGCTCATGCGCGCCGAGTTCTACTGGGAGGGCGAAGCCGGAAGCGGCGCCAAGCTCGCCTCGGCCCTGCGCGGGTGGGAGCAGTTGCGCTTCGAGGTGAGCGAGGATCCGACGCCGGGCTCCGACGGTGCCCGCTGGATGCACACGCCCGACCTCGGCGTGTACTTCGCGCAGACCGACACCGCGGGCAACACGGTCATCCCCGAGGATCGCATCCGCTACGCGATGGAGGTGGCCGGCCACGACACGGTCGAGCTGCACCGCGAGCTCAGGCTGGCGCTCGGCCAGGCTTGGGACGACGAGCTCGAACCCTTCCGCCACGCGAGTGACTTCGCCCCGGTCGTCTGGTTGCACCAGGTGGGCTGAGGCGGCGCGGTCCGCGAGTGGCGTGACGCGAGGTCGGATGTCCCATTCCCGGCGTCGAGTGGAGCGAAACCCGCGGACCATGACGAGAAGACCCCGGCGCCGAACGGCGACCGGGGTCTTCTCATGGGCTCGCGCCCGCGGCATCCGCTCAGGCGGTGCGGAACGCGGCGACCGCGTTGTGGCCGCCGAAGCCGAACGAGTTCGAGATGGCGACGACCTCGCCGTCGCCCAGCGCGCGCGGCGACGTGACGACGTCGAGCGGGATCTCGGGATCCTGCTCGGTCAGGTTGATCGTGGGCGGCGCCGTGCGCTCGTGCAGGGCGAGCACCGTGAACAGCGCCTCGATTGCGCCGGCACCACCGAGCAGGTGCCCGGTGGACGCCTTCGTCGCGGTGACGGCGATGCCGTCGAGCGCGTCGCCGAAGACGCGGCGGAGCGCGTTGTACTCGGCGATGTCGCCCACGGGCGTGCTCGTGGCGTGCGCGTTGATGTGCTGCACGTCGGCCAAGGAGGCTCCCGCACCCTCGATGGCGGCCTTCATGGCGCGCGCCGCCGCCGAACCCTCGGGGTCGGGGGCGGTGATGTGGTACGCGTCGCTCGTCACTGCGCCGCCGAGCAGCTCGGCGTAGATCCGGGCGCCGCGCGCCTTGGCGTGCTCCTCGGTCTCGACGACGAGCGCCGCGGCGCCCTCGCCGAGCACGAAGCCGTCGCGCCCGAGGTCGTAGGGCCGCGAGGCGATGGCCGGCTCGTCATTGCGACGGGACAGGGCCTGCATCGAGGCGAAGGCGGCGATCGGCAGCGGGTGGATCGCCGCCTCCGACCCGCCGGCGATCACGACGTCGGCCAGCCCGGCCTGCAGGTGGTCGTAGGCGTTCACGAGGGCCTCGGTGCTCGACGCGCACGCCGAGACGACGGTGCGGATGCCGGCGCGGGCGTGCAGGTCCATGCCGATCGCGGCGCCCGGCCCGTTCGGCATGAGCATCGGCACGGTCATGGGCAGCACGCGTCGCGGGCCGCGCTCGCGCAGCGTGTCCCACGCGTCGAGCAGCGTCCACACCCCGCCGATGCCCGTCGACCAGTCGACGGCGAGTCGCTCGGGGGCCACCTCGGGCGCGCCGGCGTCGGCCCAGGCCTCACGGCCGGCGATCAGGGCGAACTGGCTCGAGGGGTCGAGGCGCTTGAGCTCGTGGCGCTCGAGCACGTCGGACGACGGGACCTTGGCGGTCGCCGCGAATGTCACGGGCAATTCGAGCTCGGAGACCCACTCCTGCTCGAGCGTGCGCGCCCCGGACTCGCCCGCGAGTAGGGCGTTCCAGCTGTCGCGCGCGGTGCCGCCGAGCGGCGAGGTCGCGCCGATGCCGGTGATGACGATCTTCTTGGTCATAACGAAAGCACTCCGTGGATTGGAGGAAACAGGCTGCGTGATCGGGCGGGCGGCACGGGTGCGTGGCGCCCGCCCGAGCAGCGACTAGGCCTGGGCCTTGACGATGAAGTCGACGGCGTCGCCGACGGTCTTCAGGTTCTTCACCTCTTCGTCGGGGATCTTGACGTCGAACTTCTCCTCAGCGTTGACGACGATCGTCATCATCGAGATCGAGTCGATGTCGAGGTCATCCGTGAACGACTTGTCCAGCTCAACCGTGTCGGTCGCAATGCCGGTCTCGTCGTTGATGAGCTCGGCCAGGCCGGCAAGCACTTCTTCGGTGGACAATGCCATTGGTTCTTCTCCTTGAGGGTGTCTCGTTTGACCGAGAGACAGTCTAGATGGACAGTGATCGGTGGTTCAGGGGAGAACCACCACTTGGGCGCCGAACACGAGGCCGGCGCCGAAGCCGATCTGGAGGGCGAGGCCCCCCGAGAGTTCCGGATGCTCCTCGAGCAGCCGATGGGTCGCGAGCGGGATCGACGCCGCCGAGGTGTTGCCGGTCGTCGCGATGTCGCGGGCGATCACGACGGAGTCGGGCAGCTTCAGCTGCTTCGCGAACTCGTCGATGATGCGCATGTTCGCCTGGTGCGGGATGAAGGCGGCGAGGTCGGCGCTGGTCACGCCCGCGGCATCCAGTGCCTGCTTGGCGACCTTGGCCATGTCCCACACGGCCCAGCGGAAGACGGTCTGGCCCTCCTGGCGGAGGGTCGGCCACTCGGCCGTGCCGTCGCGGAACTCGGTGAGGGTGCCGTTCATGCCGACGGCACCCGCCTTGGAGCCGTCGGAGCCCCAGATGGTGCGCGCGATGCCCGGGAAGTCGCTCGGGCCGATGACCACCGCGCCCGCCCCATCGCCCAGCAGGAACGAGATCGAGCGATCGGTCGGGTCGACGACGTTCGAGAGCTTCTCGGCGCCCACGACGAGTGCGTAGTGCGCTCCACCGGTGCGGATGAGCGCATCCGCCTGCGCGATGGCATAGGCGTATCCGGCGCAGGCCGCGTTCGTGTCGTACGCCGCGGCGGGATTGGCGCCCACCCGGTCGGCCAGCACGGCTGCGATCGAGGGCGTCTGCTGCACGTTGGAGACCGTTGCGACGACGACCAGGTCGATGAGCTCAGGCGAGACACCCGACTTCTCGATCGCCTCACGTGCGGCATCCGTCGCGAGGTCGAGGGCCTCCACGTCGGCGCCGGCGCGAGTGCGCGTGATGATGCCGGTGCGCTGCTGGATCCACTCGTCGGAGGAGTTGATCGGTCCGACCAGGTCGTCGTTGGGCACGGCGTTCTCGCCGCGTGCGGCGCCGACGGCGTAGATGCGGGTGTAGGCGGGTCCGTGCGACTGCTGCAGCGTGGGTTTCGTCATGCTCGGCTTTCTCTTCGCGCCCGGTTCAGGCGGCCTGCTCGATGAGCTCGATCGCGGCCGGGAGGTCGTCGGGCGTCTTCACGGCGACCGTCGGCACTCCCTTGAGCCCGCGTCGGCTCGGCGCTAGGGTCGTCGCATGTCCATCGACGACGGCAGCGACATCCGGATGCTCCACCTCGAGCCCGAGGGCCACCTCATCTCGACGCCCGACGATGCGAGCGACTTGGTCGGGTCGGCCTGGTCGCACCACGCGAATCTCATTGTGCTGCCCGTGTCGCGGCTCGATCCCGAGTTCTTCCGACTCAGCACCGGGATCGCCGGCGAGATCGTGCAGAAGCTCGTGAACTATCGGCTGCGCCTGGCGGTCGTCGGCGACATCACCGACCACCTCGCCGAGAGCAACGCCCTGCGCGACTTCGTCTGGGAGTCCAATCGCGGCGACCAGATCTGGTTCGTGGACGACGAGGCGGCACTGCGCGAGAAGCTGGCGAAACGGGGCGGCGGGCGCGCCTGACGTCGGCCTCCCCACCCGACGCGATGTCGGTGGGTGCTGAGACACTCTCAGTATGGAGGTCCTCGAGTTGCGACAGACGCGTCACCTTCGGGTGGGCGACACGCTCGTCAGCGCCTCGGGCCGCAGCTACGAGGTGACGAAGATCGCACGCGTCGGCCGCGGCATCCGCGTCGCCTATCGCGATGACGACGGCCAGGCCGGGCGGTTCACCGCCGCGCCCGACGCCGTCAGCCGGGTGCGGCGCGGCCCAGCCGATGGGCATCCCGCCTCGTTCACGGGTGCGGCCTGACTACTCCTCCAGCCGGAAGCCCACCTTCAGCGTGACCTGGAAGTGCACGACGTTGCCGTCGGCGACCTCGCCGCGCGTCGACACCACCTCGAACCAGTCGACGTTGCGAAGGGTCGCGGTCGCGCGCCCGATGGCGTTGCGGATCGCGGTGTCGATGCTCTCGGTCGACGTGCCGACGATCTCGGTGATCCGGTAGACATGATCGGTCATGGTCTGCTCCCCACCCCCGCGCCGTCGCGGGATGCCTCGACCCTAGCCCGCACCGAGGCCCGCCGACAGGGCGGATCGATCGCCGGGCCGCGGTCGCCTCACTTGAGGGGCAGCAGCTCGCCGTGCGTCTGGTCGGTCGGGCAGTACTGCGCGGTGGTGCTGGCGAACGAGAAGTCGCGGATGGTGTCGCCGCACACCGGGCACGGCTCCCCCGCCCGGCCGTGCACCCGCATCGACGCGACCTTGGCCGCCTTGAGCTCCGCGATCGGCACGCCGCGCTGCGCGGCCATGGCGTCGCCGATGATGCCGACGGTGGCGTCGAACAGGCGATCGGCCTCGTCGCCCGACAGTGCTGCGGCGTGCCCGACGGGCGAGACCTTGGCCGCGAACAGGATCTCGTCGGAGTAGGCGTTGCCGATGCCCGCGAGCGACTCCTGGTCCTGCAGCACCGCCTTCACCTGCTTGCGGCGACCGGAGACCGCCGCGTCGAACTGCGCCCGCGAGAAGGAGGGGTCGGCGGGGTCGGGCCCGAGCTTCGCCACGGCCGGTACCTCCGCCGGATCGTCGACCACGAAGCATCCGAGCGAGACCCAGTCACCGGCATCCGTGAGCTCGAGCGTCGAGCCGTCGTCGAACTCGAGCACGACGAGCGTGGGCGGCGCGTCATCCTGCGGGTCGCCCGCGTCGGCAGCACCGCCCCATCGAGCCCAGCCGTGCCGCCCGAGCGACACCACGAGATGCGCCGCGTCGAACGCGACGTCGACGTGCTTGCCATGGCGGACCGCGCCGGTGACGCGTTGTCCGACGAGGCCCTCTGGCGGTCGCGCGCGGGTCTTCAGGCTCCGGAACTCGACGACGTCGACCGCGGCGAGCGCGCGGCCCGTCAACCGCTCGGCGAGCTCCTCGGTGAGGGCCTGCACCTCTGGTGATTCCGGCATGCCGACAGCCTTCCACGGGATCGCGCTCGTGAACAGGCCGTGCCGGTTCCGGATGCCGCAGCCGACCGGGATGCGACCACCCGGTCGGTCGCCGGTCACTCCCCCGTCGCGAAGTCGAGCTTCGAGTCGGCGACGGCGATGACCGACCAGGTGCCGCCCGCGGCATCCGTGAACTCGTACGCCGGAACGACCAGCACGCTGCCGTCGGGCTGCCACTGGCTCGCGAGGCCCAGGCGGGCGCCGACGATCTCGACGTCGTTCACCGGCCACGCGACGGCGGCCCCATCGGACGGCGTCGCGGGCGGCTCGGTCGGCGGCACCCACTCGGGGCTCGCGGTGGAGCCCTCGGCAGCGTCGACCGCCTGTTCGCGGATGGCCAGTGGCATGGCGGTCACCTGCGCGCCGAACCGGGGGTCGGAGAGCCGCTCGAACGCCTCCTGCTCGCTCACGACCGGGTAGTCGCCGAGGTTCACGAGCTCGGCGAGCGCGCCGTAGGCGCTCACGATGCCGCGGTCGGTGAGCTCGAGGCTCCACGACTGGTCGATGCGCTGGCCGTCGACGACCGGCCAGGCCTGCGCCGAGCGGGTGACCGCACCCTCCCACGTCTCCGAGGTGTACTCGAAGGCGCCGGGGTCGCGTCCGACGGAGGCGATGAGGGACCGCAGCGCGTCGATCGCGGCGTCCTCGGACGGCAGGCCGACGGTCGGAGGCTCGCAGGGGTCGACGGGGGCGATCTCGACCGGGCCGTCCGTGGCGCCCGTGCCCTTGCCGGCGTCGGTCGTCGCGCAGTTCCAGGGGTTCAGGAGCGGATCGGAGTAGGAGAAGCTCAGCGTGCCGTCGAGCCCGACGTACAGTGACGGGGCGGTGCCGTCCTGCGGACCGACCGTCCATGCGCCGTCCTTCAGCTGGGGCGTTCCCGCCACCCCGAGGGCGGCGGCCAGGGCGCCGACCGATTCGGCGTTCGAGGCGGCGCGGGCGTCGTACCCGTATCCGGCCGCGGTGCCCGACGCGGTGGAGAGGCCCGTCGAGCGGAAGCTGCTGCGCCCGAACCCCGGGTAGATCATGTCGGTGGCGCCCGAGGCGGAGCGCTTCGCCTGGTCGGGCGCAGCTCCCGCGATCGCGCCGTCCTGGGCCGTGCTCTGCTCGGTGGTCGCGCCGTCGGCGGCAACCTGTGGATGCTCGGCCTGGGCCTCTCGGGCTTCGGAACCATCCTCGGCGCGGTGAACTTCATCACCACGATCATCACCATGCGCGCACCCGGCATGACGATGTTCCGCATGCCGAT
>NZ_WJSP02000192.1 GCF_009720255.1 Agromyces humi
GACCTCTCGCTCGGCGACGGCTCCTCCGTGACCCGCAACGTGCACGCCGTGCGCGACACCGGCAGCGCCGTGCTCGTGCACAGCATCGCCGACCGCGTCGCCGCCGTGCGCGAGGCGCTCGCCGCCGGCGCGGCGGGCGTCATCCCGAAGGCCTCGCCGATGTCGATGGTCATCGGCGCGATCGCCACCGTCGCCAACGGCGAGGTGCTCAACAACGTCGAGTGGGCGAGCGCGATCGAGGCCGACCGCGACTTCGCCAAGGCGCAGCTCGGGCGTCGCGAGCGCGACGTGCTCCACCTCTACGCGTCGGGACTGCCGCTGAAGCTCGTCGCGATGCAGCTCGGCATCGCCCACTCGACGGCAAGGGAGTACCTCGACCGGATCCGGGCCAAGTACGTCGAGGTGGGCCGACCCGCGCCCACCAAGGGCGACCTCCTGCGGCGTGCCGTGGAAGACGGCATCCTCCCCGGACTCGACGGCGAAGGCGGGGATGGCCGCCGTTGAATGGCGGGTCGCGCGACTCGCCACGCGCCGCAGGACCGCGGTCACGCGTGCGCAGGTCGAGACCGTCTCCGGGCGTGCGCTGGGTCTCTTCGGGCTCGTGTTCGGCGCGCAGACGCTGCCGCTCGCACTCGCCCAGTCCGCAGCGCTGATCCCCGGAGCGGGCGCCGCACTCATGGCGGTGCTGTACGGCACCATGGCGGCCCTCGCCGTCGCGAGCATCGCGAAGGTGGCCGTGCGCGGCGCGGCCCTCGTACTCGCGGGCCTCTACGCGCTCGCGCTGCTCGTGTGGCCGCTGCTCGTCGTCGACCCCGCCGCGCTCGCCGGCCAGACGCCGTGGCTGTACTACATCTGCACCGTCGCCACGGCCGCCGCCGTCATCGCCCTCCCCGTTCCGGGCGCGACCGCATACACGATCGCCATCCCGATCGTCTACGGAATCATCCGGCTGTTCCCGGCCGGCGGCCAGGTCAACGGCCTCCTGGCAGTGCTCGACGCGATGTACGCCGTGATCCTCGGCGTCGCCGTCCTCGTCATCATCACCATGCTGCGCCAGGCTGCTGAGGCGGTCGACACCGCACAGGAGGGCGCACTGCAGCGGTACGACCTGGCCGCACGCCAGCACGCCACCGAGAACGAGCGGGTCAAGGTCGACGCACTCGTGCACGACAGCGTGCTGACGACCCTGCTCTCGGCGGCCGCGGCCACGTCCCCCGAGGAGCAGGCCCTCGCCGCGCGCATGGCGCGGGACGCGATCAACCGGCTCGACGAGGCCGGCGCCTCGGGCCCGCGGGCCCTCGAGAACGTGGGACTGCCGGTGCTCGTGCGACGGTTGCGGGCGGCCCTCACGACCTTCTCGGCGCCGTTCACCGTGCGAGTCGTGAACGCGGGCGGGGTCGAGCTCCCGGTCGAGGCGGTCGAGGCGCTGTACACCGCGTCGGTGCAGGCCATGGTGAACAGCATGCAGCACGCCGACGAACCCGGTCGCGCCACCCGGCGGGAGCTCCGCATCCGCGGTGTCCGGGCCGGCGGGTGCGTGATCGAGATCGCCGACAACGGCGCGGGCTTCGAGCGGTCGAGCGTGCCCGACGAACGGCTCGGGCTCCGGGTGTCGATCGAGGAGCGGATGGCGAACGCGGGCGGCAGCGCCGACATCGCGTCCGCGGCGCACCATGGCACGACGGTCACCATCGCGTGGCCCGCCGGAGCGGCGGGGGGCGACGCATGATCACCGTGCCCCGCTGGCTCCTCCTCGCGCTCGGAGCCCTCTTCTCGATCTACCACGTCGTGCTCGGCGTCTACTCGCTGAACATCCCGCGCTCGCCGCTGCCCACGATCGTCGCGCTCGTGCTCTACTCGGTCGCGACGGCCGCGAGCCTCTGGCCCGCGAAGCGCATGCGCATGCCCGACTGGCTCGCGGCGTTCGACCTCGCCGTGAGCATCGTGATGCCCCTCCTCGTGACGAGCCAGCTCGATCCCGATGCCCCGAACGGGTACGCGACCTGGTACGTCGCGGCGGTCGGCACGTTGATGACCATCGCGGCGGCGAGGCGCCAGCTCGTGGCCGCCTGGACCGGCGTCATCGTGCTCGCGGTGCAGACCGTCATCTGGGCCGGGCCGATCGCGCTCGGCACCTTGGGCGTGATCGGCAGCATGGTGTGGGTGGCCATCGCCCACATGCTGACGACCGCGCTCACGACCGCGGCACGCGAGACCCGGCGATACGCCCAGGCCGAGCGCGAGGCGGCGGCGTGGCAGGCGGCCCAGGACGCGCACCTCTTCGAGGGCCGGATGCGGCTGGCCCAGACGAATCGCATCGCGGCGCCGATGCTCCGCCGCATCGCCGACGTCGGCGGCACGCTGACCGAGGCGCAGCGGCGCGAATGCCGCATGCTCGAGGCGGCCATCCGCGACGAGATCCGCGGGCGGATGCTGCTGACCGACGCGGTCCGCACCGAGGTGCAGCGGGCACGCGAGCGCGGCATCACCGTGACGCTGCTCGACGAGGGCGGCATCGACGACCTCGACGAGCCCTCACGCGACCGCGTGCTGTCGCGCCTGGCGGAGGCGGTGGCGCGTTCGAACGCCGACCGCATCATCGCCCGCACCGCGGCGGAGGGCTCTCCGGTCGCGGTGACGGTGGTGGGTCTCAGGGAACCGCTCGACGGCGCGGCGCCGGCGCAGAACACGGACGATCTCGAGGTCGAGTTCTGGATGGAGATCCCGCGGAGCGAGGTGTCCCGGGCGTGAGGCGCAGCCGCCATCAACGCCCCCGGACATGAAGGTGGGGGGCCGATCTGAGATCGACCCCCCATCAAGCCCGAGCCACGGCGACAACCCGAATATCGCCCTGACTCGCCCCCAACGGTCACCGGTTACCCGACCGGTGACGGTGGCGACTCCATCACGGAGCCTGCAAGACCCATACTGGACCAGAACCGAGGTATCGCAAAGTCAGCATTTGGGGGGACAAACGAGGCATTCGGGGGACAGGCCGAACCGGCTGTTCCGCACCACCCCAGTAATACGGGGGCGGTGGGCTCCCGGTGCCCCATCGGCAGGCGCCGAACGGGGGACACGCGGAGCGTCAGCGCGTGGAACGCGACCAGGCGCCCCTGCCGACCTCGATCGAGGTGCGGAGGGCGTTTCCGCTGCGGACCCAGGGGTCGCGGCGCGGCTCATCGGCGATCGCCGCGGTGCCCGCAGCCTCGTCGAGCGCGGCGAGGAGCACCGCGGTCACCGCGGCGGTCTCCTCGTCGCTCACGCGACGGGTGACGAATCGGATGGCATCGACGCGGTCGTCCGCGACCGCGTCGCCGGATGGGCGGCTCGTGCCGGGGTTGCCGGGCGTGGTGTCGTCGGTCATGGCGCCCCCTACAGCGGGATGTTCCCGTGCTTCTTCGGCGGCAGGCTCGCGCGCTTGGTGCGGAGCGCCCTGAGCGCCTTCACGACGGCGACACGGGTCGCCGCGGGCTCGATCACGCCGTCGAGCTCGCCGCGCTCGGCGGCGAGGAACGGCGAGGCGACGTTGTACGTGTACTCGTTCGCGAGCTTGGTGCGCACGGCCGCGACATCCTCGCCGGCCTCCTCGGCGCGCTTGATCTCGCCGCGGTAGAGGATGTTCACGGCGCCCTGGCCACCCATGACGGCGATCTCGGCCGTCGGCCACGCCAGGTTGATGTCGGCGCCGAGCTGTTTGGAGCCCATGACGATGTAGGCGCCGCCGTACGCCTTGCGCGTGATGACCGTCACGAGCGGCACGGTCGCCTCGGCGTAGGCGTAGAGCAGCTTCGCGCCGCGGCGGATGACGCCCGTCCACTCCTGGTCGGTGCCGGGCAGGTAGCCGGGCACGTCGACGAGCGTGAGGATGGGAATCGAGAACGCATCGCAGAACCGCACGAAGCGGGACGCCTTCTCGCCGGCGGCGATGTTCAGCGTGCCGGCCATCTGGCTCGGCTGGTTCGCGATGATCCCGACCGAGCGACCCTCGATGCGGGCGAAGCCGATCACGATGTTCGGTGCGAACAGCGGCTGCACCTCGAGGAAGTCGCCGTGGTCGACGATGCCCTCGATGACGGCGTGCATGTCGTACGGCTGGTTGGGGGAATCGGGGATGACGGTGTTCAGGCGACGGTCGTCGTCGGTGATCTCGAGCTCGGGCTCGGCGTCGTAGACGGGTGCATCCGACATGTTGTTGTCGGGGAGGAACGAGATCAGCGTGCGTGCGTAGTCGAGCGCGTCGGACTCGTCGCTCGCGAGGTAGTGCGCCACTCCCGAGACGGTGTTGTGGGTCAGCGCGCCGCCGAGCTCCTCCATGCCGACGTCCTCGCCGGTGACGGTCTTGATGACGTCGGGGCCGGTCACGAACATCTGGCTGGTCTTGTCGACCATGATCACGAAGTCGGTGAGCGCGGGCGAGTAGACGGCGCCACCGGCGGCCGGGCCGCAGACGATCGAGATCTGCGGGATGACCCCGGATGCCGCGGTGTTCCGACGGAAGATCTCGCCGTACTTGCCCAGGGCCACCACACCCTCCTGGATGCGCGCACCGCCGGAGTCGAGGATGCCGATGATCGGCACGCCGGTCTTGAGTGCGAGCTCCATGACCTTGATGATCTTCTCGCCGGCCACTTCGCCGAGCGACCCGCCGAAGATGGTGAAGTCCTGCGAATACACCGCGACCTGGCGGCCGTGGATGGTGCCGGTGCCGGTGACGACGGCATCGCCGTAGGGCCGCTTGGCCTCCATGCCGAACGCGTGGGTGCGGTGCCGCACGAACTCGTCGAGCTCGACGAAGGACCCGGGATCGAGCAGCTCGGCGATGCGTTCCCGCGCCGTCATCTTGCCCTTGGCGTGCTGCTTCTCGATCGCGGACTCACCCGACGCGGTCACCGCTTCGTGGTACCGGCGCTTGAGGTCGGCGAGCTTGCCGGCGGTCGTGGAGAGGTCTGGGCCGTCAGTCGATTCGGTCACGCCGTTCACTCTACCGGCGAGCATCCAGCCGACTTCGTTGATGGTTTCCTACAAATCCGCCCGGTGACGTGGTGCATTCCCGTCACGCGCGGAACTGGGAGACTGTCGGCATGGATCTTCCGCTCAGCCGCGCGGCGGTGCCGCGCCTCGAGTTCCTCGCGTCGACCGGTTCCACCAACGACGACCTCCGTGCGGTCGCGGCCGGCCCGGAAGCCGCTGCCTGGCCGCACGGATCGGTGATCGTCACCGACGACCAGACTCGCGGACGGGGCCGGCTCGGTCGCACCTGGCTCGCCCCGACGGGCAAGACGCTCGCCATCTCGGTGCTCCTTCGTCCCGTGCTGCCGGGCGGCGCGGAGTTCCCCGCCGACGCGTACGGCTGGATCCCGCTCATCGCCGGCGCCGCCATGACGGAGGCGGTGCGCCACGAGGTCGACGCCGCGGCATCCGCGGTGCTCGACACCGATGAGGACGATCGCAGCGGCGGTGTCGACGTGGCGCTCAAGTGGCCGAACGACGTGCTCGTGTCGGACTACAAGGTCTGCGGCATCCTGTCGGAACTGCTGCCCGAGTCGCGTACGGTGATCGTGGGCGCCGGCCTCAACCTCACCCTCGACGAGCACGACCTGCCTACGCTCACCTCCACGTCCCTCCAGCTCGTGACCGGGGTGCCGCCGCACGCCGACCGGGTGCTCGCCGACTACCTCGGCTCCTTCCTCGGCCTCGTGCGCGCCTTCGCCGAGCACGGTGCGGATGCCGTGTCGAGCGGCATCGCCGACCGCGTCAGCGGCCTCTGCGGCACCCTCGGCTCGGAGGTGCGCGTCGAGCTGCCCGGCGGACGCGAGCTCCTCGGCACCGCCGAAGGGCTCGACCGCGACGGCCGGTTGGTCGTGCGCGACGGGAATGGGGAGCCGCAGGCTGTCGCCGCCGGTGACGTCACGCACCTGCGGTATTAATGGGCGTATGAGCCCAGCCGTGCCTCAGCCTGCCGTTCCGCCGGCCTTGCCGGCCGAGCGGGTGGTCGCGCGGCTCCGGCGCCACGCGCGGGTGCTCATCGTGCCCGCAGCACTGCTCGTCCTGGTCGCCGGCGTCGGCACGTACGCGGTCCTGGTGCTGCCCGAGTTCTGGCAGCAGCTCGCGGTCGTCGGCGTGGGCATGCTCGTCGTGGTGCTCGGATGCGTCCTGCCGTTCCTCGCGTGGCTCGCTCGGCGGACCACGATCACCACCCGGCGCATCATCGCGCGCAGCGGGCTCTTCGCCCGCGTGCGGCGGGAGCTGCTGCACAGTCGCGGGTACGACGTGGTCGTGCGCCGCACCTGGGGGCAGAGCGCCTTCGGGTCGGGCGACGTGCGCATCAACACCGGGCATGAGCACCCGTTCGTGATCGCCGACGTGCCGAAGCCGTTCCAGGTGCAGGCCGCCCTGCAGGAGCTCATGGACGAGGCGCGATCCCACGTGGCCGACCGGCGCCGCGCGGATCAGTCCATCGCCGACGGCGACACCATCGCGTGGGGCGGACGCTGAATCCGTCGCGGCGCGTCGATCGCCCGATGGCGCCGTTCTTTCCACGTGGTGCGGCGGCGGACGCCGGAAGGACGTAACGTAGACAGGTGGTCTCGTGCGCCCCCGAGCGCGAGCCGCATGATGAAGGGTTCCACTTGGCCGACGAATGCATCCACGGTTTCGATGACGGCCTCTGCGCCATCTGCTTCCCGTGCAGATGAAGAACAGCTCGTCCCTCGCGGCGTCGGATTTCCCGTCTTCCACGATACGACGCCGAATTGCGCCCCGGCGATCGGGTCGTGGTGCCCGGATGACCGGGCGCCCTTCGGGGGCGCGATGAGAGCGGTGACATTCGAGGGCGAGATCGAGGTCTTCGGCGGAGTCGGCGGTCACCCGATCAAGGCTATCGGGCCGCTCACACCAGTCGGACGAGCAGCTCGTCGGCGCCCGGCGAGTCCGGCCGCG
>NZ_WJSP02000193.1 GCF_009720255.1 Agromyces humi
ATCCGCTGCCCTCGCCGATCGTGCCGGAGCGCCCGGCGTGCGCGTTCCCTCGGTGCGCGCGCGGCTCGCGGGGCTCGCGGATCGCGACTTCGCGCGGGCGGGGTACGACGAGCGCGTCACCGCCCAGGAGTCGCTCGACCTCCCCGAGCTGCCAACCACGACCATCGGGTCGTTCCCGCAGACCGCCGACATCCGTCGTGCCCGCGCGCGTCTGCTGAAGGGCGAGCTGACGGATGCCGAGTACCGCGGCCTCATGCGTGAGGAGATCGAGCGCGTCATCCGCCTGCAGGAGGAGCTGGGCCTCGACGTGCTCGTGCACGGCGAGCCCGAGCGCAACGACATGGTGCAGTACTTCGCCGAACTCCTCGACGGGTTCGCGGTGACGCAGCACGGCTGGGTGCAGTCCTACGGCTCGCGCTGCACGCGCCCGTCGATCCTCTGGGGCGACGTGTCGCGCCCGCAGCCGATGACCGTGGAGTGGTCGACGTACGCCCAGTCGCTCACCGAGAAGCCCGTCAAGGGCATGCTCACCGGTCCGGTGACGATCCTCGCGTGGTCGTTCGTGCGCGACGACCAGCCGCTCGGCGACACCGCGCGCCAGGTCGCACTCGCCCTCCGGGACGAGATCGGCGACCTGGAGCAGGCCGGCATCCGCGTCATCCAGGTCGACGAGCCCGCACTGCGCGAGCTGCTCCCGCTGAAGCTCGCCGACCAGCCCGCCTACCTCGACTGGTCGGTCGGCTCGTTCCGGCTCGCGACGGGCGGCGCGGCTCCGGCCACGCAGGTGCACACGCACCTCTGCTACTCGGAGTTCGGCGTGGTCATCGACGCGATCCGCAACCTCGACGCCGACGTGACGTCGATCGAGGCGGCTCGCAGCCGGATGGAGGTCGTCGACGACCTCTCGACGAGCGGCTTCGACCACGGCATCGGGCCGGGCGTCTACGACATCCACTCGCCGCGCGTGCCCAGCGCCGCCGAGGTGCAGGCGCTGCTCGAGCGTGCGGTCGCGGAGATCCCCGCGTCCAAGCTGTGGGTGAACCCCGACTGCGGACTCAAGACGCGCGGCTACGAGGAGACGGTGGCGTCGCTGGAGCACATCATCGAGGCGACCCGCGCCGTGCGCGCCGAGCTGGCGCAGCCGGCCTTCGCGGAGTAGCACGAACGCACGCCGATCGGATGTCGCGGGCTCGCGGCATCCGATCGGCGTCGTCGTACTTTGCGTCGTCGTACTCGGTGGATCCCCATGTGCTGCCCGGGCAGCCCACAGGTGCGCCGTCTACGTTCGACGCATGCGACTCGCAGTGCACGAATCCGGCGATGGTGCCAAGACCGCCGTGCTGATCCACGGGATCATGTCGGACTCGCGCGCCTGGCACCGGGTGACCGCGGAGCTCCACGCGCACGGCTACCGCGTGCTCGCGGTCGACCTCGCCGGCCACGGTCTCAGCCCGCGAGCCCGGCGCTACTCGCCCGCGGCCTGGGCCGACGACGTCGCGGAGACCCTCGAGCCGATGCTCGACCGGGCCCCCGACGTGGTCATGGGCCACTCGCTCGGCGGCCTCGTCGCCAGCCTCGTCGCCGACCGCCTGGCGCCGAGGGCGGCGATCTACATCGACCCGGCGTTCTCGTTCCCGACCGGCCTCAAGGGCTGGGCGTTCAAGGCGTTCTTCGCGGTGGCCCCGCGGCCCCGCCGGTCGGCGCTCGTGCGCATGAATCCCCGATGGAGCGCGGTCGACGTCGACATCGAGGTCGCCACGCTCCGGGACTGGGACAAGCGCACGATCTTCGGATTCCTCGACACGAGGCCCCTCGTTCCCCCGGCGCGCCTGGTGGCGCCGAGCCTCGTCGTCCTCGCCGAGAAGAGCCTTCTCATCACCGAGCGCGTCGCCGCCCAGATGCGCGGCCGGGGGATGACCGTCGAGACCGTGAAGGGCACCGGGCACACGGTGTTCCGCGACGATCACGCCGGCTTCATGGACACCGTGGTCGGATGGCTGCACGGGCTCGGCCCGACGACGAAGGCCGTCTCGGACCGAGCGCTCGCCGCCGCCTGAGCGGGCTCCCGCCCTGAGCCCGTCTCAGCGCCTGAGCCCGGCTCACCGCCTGAGCCCGGCTGACCGCGTGCGCCGGAAGGCCGTGGTCAGACCGCGCGCAGCACGGCGACCACCTTGCCGAGCACCTCGGCCTGGTCGCCGAGGATGGGCTCGAACGCGGTGTTGCGAGGGAGCAGCCACGTGTGGCCGTCGCGCTGCCGGAAGACCTTGACGGTCGCTTCGCCGTCGAGCATCGCCGCCACGATCTCGCCGTTCTCGGCGGTGCGCTGCGATCGCACCACCACCCAGTCGCCGTCGCAGATCGCGGCATCGATCATCGAGTCGCCGACGACCTTGAGGATGAAGAGGTCGCCCTTGCCGACGAGCTGGCGGGGGAGCGGGAACACCTCATCGATCTGCTGTTCGGCGGTGATGGGGATGCCGGCGGCGATGCGCCCGACGAGCGGCACCATGGCGGCGTCGCCGACCTGCACGGGCTCGCCCGCCGACGCGTTGCGCCCGGGCGCGCCGGGCAGCTCGATGAGCACCTCGAGGGCGCGGGGACGGTTCGGGTCGCGCCGGAGGTAGCCGGCGAGTTCGAGCTGGTTGAGCTGGTGGGTCACGCTCGACAGCGAGGAGAGGCCCACCGCGTCGCCGATCTCGCGCATGCTCGGCGGATACCCGCGGCTCGACACCGAGCGCTGGATGACCTCGAGGATCGCAACCTGCTTCGCGCTCAGGCTCTTGCGGCGGCGTTGACCGCCGGCCGTGCGCGCTCCGTCGATGTCGGTGCTCAACGTCTCCGCCCCTCGTTGCGACCTCGCGGCCGGATGTCGGTGGTGTCTGATCGACTGTGTTCGAACATTCGAAACTGTATCCGTCAGATGTCGGTGCGGCAAACATTCGTTCGAGTGTGTCGCGCAATTCGGCGGCATCGGCTCCGGCGACGTGATGCTTGCAGCTTCGAACATTCGAAGATATATTCGGAACAGAGCTTCGCATCCGGCCCTCCCGGCCGAGGGCCGGATGCGACTCATCAGGAGGTGTGAGATGAGTGCAGTGATCGTACCGACCCGGCTCGGCACTTCCGGGCGCCCACAGCCGATCGAGGCGCCGGCGGCCACACGGCTTCGCCTGACGCGTCGTGGCAGGGCCGTCTTCACCGGGCTGGCGGCGCTGCCGCTGGTGGTCTGGGCGCTGATCGCCGTCCTCGGCTCCGGCGGCGCGGCCGCCGACTCGGGTGCCGCAGGAGCGGCGACCTCGTTCGAGTACGTCACCATCGGGAACGGCGACTCGTTGTGGGCGCTTGCCGAGTCCCTGGCACCCCAGGGCGATCCGCGCGAACTCGTCGACGAGATCATGCGACTGAACGGCCTCGACGACGCCGTCGTCGAGCCGGGTCAGCGGCTCGCACTGCCCGTCGTTCCGTGACGTCACGAGGCCCGGGGGCATGCCGGCCCGTGGCTACCATGGACTGGTGACGAGCCTCGACGACCTGCCCATCCGCGACGATCTCCGCGGTCGCACACCGTACGGCGCACCGCAGAAGGCCGTGCCGGTCGCCTTGAACGTGAACGAGAACACGCATCCGATCCCCGAGGATGTCGCGCACGACATCGTGGCGCGGGTGGCCGCGGCGATCCTCAGCCTGAACCGGTATCCCGACCGCGAGTTCACGGCACTGCGTCGCGCACTCGCGGACTACCTCGGGCACGGGCTCGACGTCGATCGCATCTGGGCCGCGAACGGGTCGAACGAGGTGCTGCAGCACATCATGCAGGCGTTCGGGGGTCCCGGCCGGTCGGTGCTGGGATTCGCGCCCACCTACTCGATGTACGGCCTGCTCGCCTCCGGCACCGGCACCCGGTGGACCACGGCGGAGCGCGATGACGACTTCGAGCTCACGCCCGAGACCGCGGTGGCCGCCGTGCGCGAGCACGACCCCGACATCGTGCTGCTCTGCGCCCCCAACAATCCCACGGGCACCCCCCTGTCGCTGGACACCATCACCGCGGTGGCCGATGCCGCTCGCGGGATCGTCGTCGTCGACGAGGCCTATATCGAGTTCGCCGACCCCGGCACGCCGAGTGCCCTGACCCTGCTCGACGGCCGGCCACGGCTGCTGGTGTCGCGCACGATGAGCAAGGCGTTCGCCTTCGCCGGAGCCCGGGTGGGATACCTCGCCGCGGATCCGGCCGTCGTCGACGCGCTGCGCCTGGTGCGCCTTCCGTACCACCTCTCTGCGCTCACGCAGGCCGCCGCGCTCGGAGCGCTCGCCCACTCCGACGAGATGCTCGCGATGGTGGACGAGATCCGCGGGCAGCGCGAGCGCATCGCCACCGAGTTGGCGCGCCTCGGGTTCCGGCCGTACCGCAGTGGGGCGAACTTCGTGCTCTTCGGCGGCGTCGACGACCCGCACGCGGTGTTCGAGGCGCTCCTCGACCGCGGCATCCTGATCCGCGAGATCGGCCTCCCCGGCTGCCTGCGAGTGACCGCCGGCACCGAGGCGGAGACGACCGCCTTCCTCGAGGCCATCGCGAACTTCGCGCCGGTGTCCTCGGCGACCCCGGTGGGGGCCGCCTCGACGACCCCCGCAGCGACCCCCGAATAGGATGACGGCATGACCACTCCCGGCGCACCGCGCACCGCCCGCGTGCAGCGCGAGACGAGCGAGTCCAGCATCGACCTGTCGCTGAACCTCGACGGCACCGGTGCGAGCGACATCGAGACCTCGGTGCCGTTCTACGACCACCTGCTGACGGCGTTCGCGAAGCACTCGCTCGCCGACCTCACGGTGCGGGCGCGTGGCGACATCGAGATCGACGTGCACCACACCGTCGAGGACGTGGGCATCGTGCTCGGCCAGGCCATCCGCGAGGCGCTCGGCGACAAGCGCGGCATCTCCCGGTACGGCGACGCCCTCGTGCCGCTCGACGAGGCCCTCGCGCAGGCCGTGGTGGACATCTCGGGGCGCCCGTTCCTCGTGCACTCGGGCGAGCCGGCGGGCTTCGAGTACCACCTCATCGGCGGCCACTTCACGGGCTCCATGGTGCGCCACGTCTTCGAGGCCATCGCGTTCAACGCCGGACTCACCGTGCACGTCACGGTCATCGGCGGTCGCGATCCGCATCACATCGCCGAGGCCGAGTTCAAGGCGTTCGCGAGGGCGTTCCGGCAGGCGAAGGCGCTCGACCCGCTCGTCACCGGCGTCCCGTCGACGAAGGGCGCCCTGTGACGGGGACGAAGCGCGTCGTCGTGCTCGACTACGGCTCCGGCAACGTGCACTCGGCCGCGAAGGCGCTCGAACGCGCGGGCGCCGAGGTGCAGGTGACCGCCGACCGGGCCGCCGCCCTCGAGGCCGACGGCCTCCTCGTGCCCGGCGTCGGCGCCTTCGCCGCCGTGATGGCGCAACTCCGTGCCGTGCGCGGCGACGAGATCATCGATCGCCGTCTCGCCGGAGGCCGCCCGGTGCTCGGCATCTGCGTGGGCATGCAGGTGCTCTTCGAGCGCGGCGTCGAGCGGGGCGTCGACTCGGAGGGGCTCGGCGAGTGGCCGGGTGTCGTCTCCGAACTGCCGTCTCCGGTGCTGCCGCACATGGGCTGGAACACCGTGCGGCCCGACGAGGGATCGGTGCTCTTCGACGGCATCGAGGACGAGCGCTTCTACTTCGTGCACTCGTATGCCGCGCAGGAGTGGCTGCTCGACGTCATGCCGCCGTTCCCGAAGCCCAGGCTCACCTGGGCCGAGCACGGCGCGCCGTTCCTCGCCGCGGTCGAGAACGGCCCGTTGTCGGCGACGCAGTTCCATCCCGAGAAGTCCGCGGAGGCCGGTATCCGGCTCCTCGGGAACTGGCTCGGCTCGCTCGCCTGAGCGAGAGGTCATCCGCCGACGGCCGCTGCCGGGCGGCGCTAGGATGCTGTGACTGTGCCGCTGTGGCGCTTCACAGCCACTGATACGAGGACAGTGATGAGCGAGTTCAACAAGACCCCCCGTCTGGTGCTGCTTCCGGCAGTCGACGTGGCGGGCGGCAAGGCCGTGCGCCTGACGAAGGGCGAGGCGGGAACCGAGACGAACTACGGCGACCCCGTGGACGCCGCCGCCGACTGGGCCGACCAGGGCGCGGAGTGGATCCACCTCGTCGACCTCGACGCCGCGTTCGGTCGTGGTTCCAACGCGGGGATCCTGAAGAAGGTCATCCGCCAGGTCAGGGGCGTGAACGTCGAGCTGTCCGGCGGCATCCGTGACGACGCGTCGCTCGAGCACGCGCTCGAGATCGGAGCGAAGCGGATCAACCTCGGCACCGCCGCGCTCGAGAACCCCGAGTGGGCGGCATCCGTCATCGCGCAGTACGGCGAGGCCGTCGCCGTCGGCCTCGACGTGCGCGGCACGACGCTCGCGGCTCGCGGGTGGACGCAGGACGGCGGTGACCTCTGGCACGTGATGGACCGCCTCGAGGAGGCCGGCGCAGCCCGCTACGTCGTGACCGACGTGACCAAGGACGGCACGCTGCAGGGCCCGAACCTCGACCTGCTCCGCCAGATCATGGACCGCACCCACCGCCCGGTGGTCGCCTCCGGCGGCATCTCGAGCCTCGACGACATCGCCGCCCTGCGCGAGCTCGTTCCCCTGGGCCTCGAGGGCGCGATCGTCGGCAAGGCGCTGTACGCGGGCGCTTTCACGCTGCCCGAGGCGCTGGATGTCGCCGGGCACTGACCCCGAGCACGGGCACGAGCCGGGCGGTGCGGATGCCGCTCCGACTCGTTCCGGGCCCACCCCCGCAGACTCGGCGGGCGTGCCGTGGGCGGGCCGGTCGTTCCAGCCGAACGCGCACGCCGCCGACGACGGC
>NZ_WJSP02000194.1 GCF_009720255.1 Agromyces humi
CCGGCGCCGCCGCAGGCTCCGCGCCCGAGGTATCCGGCCCGCCGATGCCGGCCGTCTGGCAGCTGACCATGGACGGCTCCGCCGACACCCTCGTGTTCAACGCCGACGGCACGGTGACCTTCGGCGACGAGACCAGGTCGCTCGCCGGCATCACCGAGATCCGCATCCTGGGGTCGGCGGGCGACGACGTGCTCACCCTCGACCGCCGGGCGGCCGACGCGGCCATCACGGTCGTGTTCGACGGCGCCGACGGGTTCGACACGCTCGTCACCGTCGGTGCGGGCTCGCTCGTCTCGCTGCCCGCCGACGGCTCGTCGGGCATCCTGCACCTCGGCGCGACGACCGTCGTCTACTCGCACATCGAGCCCATCACGAACGTGGGCACGGCGACCGACGTCGTGTTCACGCTGAGCGGCAACGACGACCAGGCCGTGCTCGAGTCCATCGTGGGGGGCCTGCGCCTGCGCAGCACCAACGGCTCGTTCGAGCAGACCGACTTCACCGGCCCCACCATCTCGCTCACGATCAACGGCGGCGACGGGCACGACACCATCACCATCCTCGGCACCATCGCCCTCGCCGGCGCGAACCTCGTCATCAACGTCGAGGAGATCACCGTGAACGGCGCGATCTCGACGACGGGCGACGTCACGTTGAAGGCGGCCGAGACCACGACCGAGGGACTGAACGCGGCCGACTGCACCGACTTCGACGACTTCTCGATCATCGGATGCCTCGACCACGACGCCGACGTGTCGATCGTGATCGACGGCGGATCCATCACGGCCCACGACGTCGTGCTCGACGCCGACGCGACGGTGATCCCGGATGCCACGGCCGCCACCGCCTACGCGGCGATCGTGAACTCGACCGCGACCATCGAGCTGCGCGGCGCCGCGACGATCACCGCGACCGGCGACGTCACCATGACCGCCGACTCGATCGTCGGTCCCTTCACGCTGAACAAGCAGTACGGCGACGCCGCCATCGTCTTCTCCGACGCGACGGTCACCGTCGGCGGTTCGTCGGTGGTCACCGCGGGCGGCGACGTCGCCCTCACGGCCACCTCGACGGTCGACGCGGGCGCGACGCCGCAGGCCGACGCCGGCAAGGACGAGGGCAGCGCGGGCGCCGACGGCAGCTCGCCGAGCTTCGACGCCGCCGTCGCCGTCGTCACCGTCACCTCCACCACGAAGAGCCTCGTCGCCGGCACCGCCCGCCTCGCCGTCACCGGCGGGCTTGGCATCGCGGCCTCGAACCACGCGACCCTCACCGGCGTCGGCGACGCCAAGGAGGCCACCGCGGGCGCGGGCGTCGCGATCGTGCACCTCGACCAGACCACGGAGGCGGGCATCACCTCGACGAGCGCGACCCCGACGACGGCGGCGACGCTCTCGATCCTCGCCGAGCAGGAGGCATCCGTCACCGCGACCTCGAAGGCCGGCAAGGGCGGCGCGACCCAGAACAACCAGAACGCGAACTCGCCCGGCCGCGGCAACGGTCAGTCGTCCACGTCGGACGGCAGCATCGACATCGCCGGTGCCCTCTCGGTCGCCGTCCTCACCACCGACACCAAGGCCCACATCACCGGCGCCAAGGTCACCACGACCGGCGCGCAGAGCGTGAAGGCGACCGCGAAGAACGCCGTCGCGACGACCGCCGACGCCGGCACCGCTGACGGCACCACCCAGGGCAGCAACGGTTTCGGCCTGGCGATCGGCGTCGCGATCAACGTCATCGACGTCGCCACCGCGTCGTTCATCGGCGCGGGGGCCGCCCTCCAGGCCGCGAGCGTCGCGGTCGACGCGCAGGGTCCGGCCACCGGCGACTCCAGCTTCGCCGCGACGAGCGTGTCGGGCCGCAAGAACAGCGGCAGCGTCGGCATCGCCGGCTCGCTCGCACTGAACGCGGTGACCGCCGACACCGCCGCCGAGGTTCGCGGCACCGGCAACTCGCTGAACAACGCGAACCTCGCGCTCAGCGCCCGCGGCTCGCACACGAACGCCGCGAAGGCCACGTCGAAGCAGGACGGCGGATCGGTCGGCGTCGGCGCCTCCGTGGCGATCAGCCTGATCAACGTCGCCGTGCGGGCCGGGCTCGCCGCGGCATCCGCCATCACCGGCGTGAAGGCGCTGAACATCGCGGCCACCGGCCTCGACGACACCACCACCGAGACCCAGGGCGGCGCGGGCGGCGGTTCGACGGCCTCGCTCACGGGCGTCGCGAGCATCGCCATCTCGAACGTGCGCACCGTCGCCTCGATCCTCGCCGGACCCGCGCTGACCACCTCGGGTGCGATCACGGCGAAGGCCGACCAGACCGCCAAGGCGACCACGACCGCCACGGGCGCGACGACCGCGGGCAGCGGGGCCAGCCTCGCCGCGACGATCTCGTTCGCGCTCACGTCGGCCGACCACGAGGCCGACTCGTCGATCTTCCGCAACGTCACCTCTGGCGGGGCGGTGAGCATGGCCGCCGACGGCGTCTCGACCACGGCGACGAGCGCGACCGCGAGCGCTGCGGCCGCCCCCGACGAGAACAGCGACTCGACCGGGAAGAACGCGAACCAGAAGTCCGACGCCAAGCTCGGCAACGCGTCGAGCCGCTCCTCGGGCGGCGGCGCCTCGACCACGCCGGCCGCCAAGAACGAGGACGGCACGGCCGTCACCGTCGCTGCGGCCATCGCCTTCAACCTCGTCGACTCGACCACGACCGCCCGCCTCGGCGACGGCGTCGTGCTCGTCGCGACCGGCCCGGCCTCCTTCACGACCCGCAACAACACGGATGCCTCGGCCACCGCCGACGGCTCCTCCACCGGCGCCACCTCCGTCGGCGTGGGTGCCGGGCTCGCCGTGAACCGCGTCACCCTCCGCAACGAGGCGAGCACGGGGGTGGGTTCCGCGCTCACCGCGAACGGCCTCACGCTCAGCGCGACCGTGAAGCCCGTGGCATCCGACAGCACCCACACCTTCGAGGCGATCGCCAAGGCCGGCGCGACCGACGGGTCGGGCACGCTCGGCATCGCCGGCGCCTTCGCGCTCAACCTCGTCGATGCCACCACCCTCGGCGTCATCCACGGCAGCCAGGCCCCCGGGCCCGCGCCGAGCCCCACGCCCGGCGTGGTCATCACCGGCAGTGGTGCGGTCACGCTCATCGCCGGGTCCAAGACCGTCGACAAGGCCTCGGGCAAGGCGACCCAGTCCGGCACCGGCACCGTCGGCATCGGCGCCGCGTTCGCGCTCAACCTCGTCACCCACACCGTGTACGCAGGCATCGACCAGGTGCTCGATCCCACCCGCGGCCCCCCGCTCACCGCCGCCGGCGCACTCACCATCACCGCGACCGAGGATCTGACCCTCACCACGGAAGCGGAAGCCGGCGGAGCATCCGGATCGGTCACCGTCGTCCCGGCCATCGCGATCACGCTGGCCACCGTCCGCACCAGCGCTTCGCTGGGCGGCAGCACCACCGCACTCACCGCCTCGAGCGTCACCGCCCAGACCACCCAGGGTGTGAAGGCCGGCACCACCGCCAAGGGCGACACCCAGGCGGGGTCCACCGCCGGCATCGGCGTCTCGCTCGCACTCGCCGTCCTCGACAGCGTCGTCGTCGACTCGGGCAGTGCTCGCAGCATCACCGCCACCGGCGCCGTCACGTTCGGCGCCACGCAGGCCGTCGACGTCACGACGCTCGCCGAGGCATCCGCGAAGGGCGCCTCGCCCTCGGAGGGCAAGGACGGCGGCGGCAAGGACGTCAACCAGAAGGCCGACGCGAACCTCGGCAACGCCAACCAGTCGCGCAACACGAACGGCGGGCAGACGCAGTCGTCGTCGACGCCGAAGGCCGCATCGAACGAGGACGGCGGCAACTCGCTCTCGATCGCCGGCGCCATCGCGATCAACGTGGTCGTCACCACCTCGCGGGCCTGGTTCGGCAACGGCGTCGTCATCGCGTCGGGCGGCGTGGTCACCCTGAAGTCGTTGGCGAACACGGATGTCTCGGCGAACGCGAAGGGCGACTCGGCCACCGACGGCTCGGTCGGCATCGGCGCCGGCGTCGCCGTCAACTCGGTCGGCATCGTGAACCGGGCTGTCACGGGTACCGCGACCATCACGGGCACCGGCCTGGTGCTCACCGCCGGACTCGCCGGCGGCGACACGAACGACGTCATCCGGCGCTGGACCGGCACCGAGTGGAAGATCGTCGACGAGGGCAAGGAGCTGCCCGGGCCCTCGAAGGACGACCTCGCCTACGTGAAGACGAACGGCGGCACGGGCGGCAACGACGGCATCTACAAGTTCACCGGCTCCGACTGGACGATCGAGACCGACACCACGATCGCGAGCGGCGCGGCAATGCCCGGCTCGCCCTCGAGCGGCGACTACTTCCTCCTCACCACCGCCCGCGACGGCAAGCCCGCCCAGAGCGTTTGGAAGTACGACGGCAGCGCCTGGCAGTGGATCACGGCCGACGTCTACAACGAGAAGGCGGAGCTGCCGAAGGACAAGACCGCCGAGGGCGACTGGTTCCGGCTCACCGCGCAGGACGGCACGAAGGCGCCGGGCTTCTACAAGCGCAACGGGTCGCACGAGTGGATCCTGCAGGCGGGCGCGACCGTCACCGACGGAGCCCACTTCCCGGCGAGCCCCACGGCCGACCAGCTGTTCCGCCTCTGGGAGCACGAGGTCGCCGCGACCGCACGGGCCGGCGCGAGCAAGTCGACGAGCGTCGGCGTGGCGGGCGCCCTCGCGATCAACATCCTCGACAACACGACCGAGGCGCTCCTCCAGTCCGGCGCCGCCGCCACGCTCACGAGCGGTGCGGTCTCCATCTCGGCGCACAGCAACGAGCGGGACCTGGCGAAGGCCACGAGCAAGGCCGAGGTCGGGTCGGCGACCGGCGTCGGGGCATCCGTCGCCCTGCAGGTCATCGACGGCAGCGACGTGCGCGCCGAGGCCGCGAACGGCGCGGCGCTCACCGGCGGCTCGTCGCTCACGATCGACGCGTTCGGGTTCCGCGAGCTGCTCACCACGGCCGAGGGCGGCACCGAGGGCGGCACCGCGGTGACCCCCGTGGTCGCGCTCGTCGTGAGCGTCGACGACGACGTCACCGCCCGGCTCGGCACCTCGGGCACCGCCTACGTCGGGTCCGGGCCCGTCACCGTGACCGCGACCCACGTCAACCGGGTGGTCACCGAGGGCAACGCGGATGCCGCGGGCAAGAGCACCGCGGTCGGCGCCGACCTCTCGATCAACGTCGTGGTCGACTGGGACACGCTCGCCGAGATCGCGCGGAACACGACCGGCACCGTCGTCGCCGTGCTGGCGGTGTCCGACCTCCGCACTGAGGCGAAGGCGATCGCGAGCGCCAAGGGCGCCGACGAGTCCGACTCGAGCGGCGACCAGAAGTCGAACGAGCAGGTCAACGGCAGCAACCCGAATACGCAGGGCACCTCGTCGAGCACCGGGTCGATGCCCTCGTCGAACGGCGGCACCAACGGGTCGAACGGCGCGAGCGGCGCGAGCAGCCAGTCCAGCAGCCAGTCGGGAACCGGCAGCGGCACCACCGCGGTCGCCGCGGCCGTCGCCGTGAATTGGACCGTCGCCGTCAGCACCGCCCGCATCGCCGCGAACGCGCACGTGACGGCCACGACCGGCGCGGTCACCGTGCGCTCGACGCTCTGGGCGCACGCCAAGGCCCTCGCGATGGGCTCCGCCATCGACCTCGAATCGAGCGGCACGCGGGTCGGCGCGGCCGTCGGGCTCAACGTGCAGGACCTCACGAATCGCGCCTCGATCGGCACCGACGCGGTCGTGAGCGGCCACGCGGGCGTCGTCGTCGAGGCGGCGACCCCGTCGGTCGGCGGCGTGCCACAGCGCAACGAGTTCATCGTCTGGGGCTTCGCGGCCGGCGGCGGCAAGTCCACCTCCTTCGCGGGCAGCGCGGCCGTGCAGATCCTCCTCCTCACGACCGAGGCGCGGGTCGGCCAGGGTGCCGAACTCGACGCTCCGGCCGGCGGCATCACCGTGCACGCGGACCAGCTCATGGGCCTGCAGAACCTCGCCATCGCCGGGGCGCTCTCGACGGGCAACGACGCCGCCATCGGCGCGGCCTTCTCGGTCAACTTCCTCGAGATCACCACCACCGCGGCCATCGAATCGGCGACGGGCGCGGGCAGCGTCACGAAGGCGGATGCCTCGGGCGGGATCTCGGTCACGGCGAAGTCGACCCTCGACTCGCTCGTGCCCGAGGTGCCCGCACCGCTCGACGGCAAGATCGACTGGCTGAAGCTCACCTCCGTGGCCATCGCCGGCGGTGCGAGCTCGGGTGGCGCGGCCGTCTCGGGCGCATTCATCATCGAGATCTTCGACTTCGACACGCAGGCGTGGATCGGCAACGGCGCCCAGGTCAACCAGGAGGGCGCGATCGGCGGCGGCTCGCAGTCGGTCACCGTGCGGGCCGAGGACGACCTCACCGTCGACGACGTCGGCGGCACGCTCTCGCTCAGCCAGAGCTCGGCGAGCGTCGGCATCACCGTCATCGTGGTCGTCGCGAACTCCGACGTGCGGGCCTTCATCGGCGACTCCGCCGACGTGCGTGCGGGTGGGTCGGTCACCGTCGACGCCGGCGCGACGGAGGACTGGTTCCTCCTCGCGATCGCGGGCGGCGTCAGCCTCAACTCCGTCGCGGTCACCGGCGCCGTCATCGTCTTCGTGGTCGACCAGGGCGGATCCGGGTTCGGCGTCATCGACCTCATCGTCTGGCGGGTGATCGGCGGCGTGGGCATCGGCATCGCGTCGGTCGTGTCGCCGGCGTACATCGCCGAGATCTCGCCGCGTCTCCTGCGCGGGAGGCTCG
>NZ_WJSP02000195.1 GCF_009720255.1 Agromyces humi
CCTCGAGGCGCTCTCGGCGGCCGGCATCCCCGTCTACCCGCAACCCGGCCGGGGTGGCGGGTGGCAACTGCTCGGCGGCGCGCGTACCGACCTCAGCGGGCTGACCGGCCCCGAGGCACAGGCCCTGTTCCTGCTCGTCGGGCCTGCGGCATCCGTCGACCCCGATGCGAAGGCGGCACTGCGCAAGCTCGTGCGGGCGCTGCCCGAGACGTTCCGGTCGGATGCCGCGGCCGCCGCCGAGGCCGTCGTCATCGATCCCGGTGAGTGGGGTCGGGAACAACCGCCCCGGCCGGGAATCCTCCCGGTGCTCGAAGCCGCCGTGGTGCAGCGACGCCGGGTGCGCCTGCGCTACGCCGCGTGGAATCGCGAACCCGTCGAGCGACTCGTCGACCCGTGGGGACTCGTGCGCAAGCGCGAGCACTGGTACCTCGTCGGCGCGGTGGACGGTGCAGAGCGCACCTATCGGGTGGATCGGATGCTCGAAGCGGAGGCGACCGACGAGCCGGCCGAACGACCCGACGGCCTCGACCTGGCCGACGTCTGGGATCGGGTGACCGCGGAGGTCGCGGAGCGCCGCGCCGCCGCCACGGCGACGATCCACGTCGATGCCGGGATCGTGCCGCTCCTGCGCACGCAGTTCGGTCAGCAGGCGATCGAGGAGGCGCGGCTCGATGAGGTCCGCGCCCGGGTGCGGGTCACCGCGCCGACCGAGCAGCTCCTCGCCCGCGGCCTCGCGGGGTGGGCGGAGTACCTCGAGGTGGTGGAGCCCGCATCGCTGCGATCCGAGCTGGTGCGCCTCGGGCGCGCGCTCATCGACCGCAACACGGACCGCGACCTGCTCATATGAGCAGGGGTCTTGTCCGCCGGACAGCGGGATGATCCAATGGCCGGGAGCGAAGCATCCTCATCCGCGTTCATTCCGGTCGGTCGCTGCGTTCATGTTCCCGAAACGTCCAAGCGAAAGACTGGCGCACATGTCCACAGCTCGCCGCATCGCCGCCGGGGCCGTCGGTCTCGGCCTCATCCTCACCGGATTGTCCGCCGCACCGGCGTACGCCGCACCCACCGAGATCCAGATCCTCGCCACGAACGACTTCCACGGTCGCATCCTGAACAACACGACGAACGGCGAGGCCGGCGCGGCCGTGCTGGCCGGCGCGGTGGAGCAGCTGCGCGCGAGCAACCCGAACACGGTGTTCGCCGCGGCGGGCGACCTCATCGGCGCCTCGACGTTCGAGTCGTTCATCCAGCACGACAAGCCCACGATCGACGCGCTCAACGCCGCCGGGCTCGAGGTGTCGGCCGTCGGCAACCACGAGCTCGACCAGGGCTACGACGACCTCGTCAACCGCGTCATGGCCCCCTACGACGCGACGACCAACCCCTACGGCGGTGCCCAGTGGCAGTACATCGCCGCGAACCTCAAGATGAAGGCCACCGGCGACGACGCCGTGCCCGCCACCTGGATCAAGAGCTTCGGCGACGTGCAGGTCGGCTTCGTCGGCGCCGTCACCGAGGAGCTGCCCTCGCTCGTCAGCCCCGGTGGCATCGCGGACATCGCGGTCGAGGGCATCGTGGAGTCGGTGAACGCCGAGGCGGCCGACCTGGTCGCCGAGGGCGCCGACCTCGTGGTCATGCTCGTGCACGAGGGCGCGCCGACGACGAACTGCACGACGATGAACGCACCCGGCACGACCTGGGGCGACATCGTCAACAACATCTCGCCCGACGTCGACGCGATCGTCTCCGGCCACACGCACCTGGCCTACAACTGCTCGTTCCCGGTCTCGGCATGGGCCGGACGTGCGGTGACCGACCGCCCCGTCGTCTCGGCCGGCCAGTACGGCACGAACCTCAACCAGCTCGTCTACACCGTCGACGGCACGACCGGCGTGGTGTCGGCGAAGACGCAGGCGATCCTGCCGCTCGAGAACTCGTCGAACGTCGCGCTGTACCCCGCCGACCCGGTGGTTGCGCAGATCGCGGCCGACGCCAAGGCCGCGGCCGACGTGCTCGGCGCACAACCCCTCGGCCAGATCGGCGGTGCGTTCAACCGTGCGAAGCTCGCGAACGGCACCACCGAGAACCGCGGAGGCGAGTCGACCCTCGGCAACCTGGTCGCCGAGGTGCAGCGCTGGGCGACGGAAACCCCCGAGTCCGGCGCGGCGGAGATCGCGTTCATGAACCCTGGCGGTCTGCGCGAGGACATGGTGGGAACCGGCACCGACCCGTACCCGCGCACCCTGACCTACAAGCAGGCGGCAGTGGTGCAGCCGTTTGCGAACACCCTCGTCAACATGCAGCTCACCGGCGCGCAGATCAAGACGGTGCTCGAGCAGCAGTGGCAGCCGCGTGACTCGCTCAACCGGCTGCTCACCCGGCCGTTCCTGCGGCTCGGCGTGTCGCAGGGCTTCGAGTACACCTACACCGAGCGCACCGCGATCGAGTACCCGCTCGACAACCCGGCGACCCCCGACGTCAACGAGTCGCTGACGCCGTACGAGGCCAGGTACGGCACGGTCACCGGCATGTGGCTGAACGGGGTGCCGATCGACCCGGCGGCCTCCTACTCGGTGACGGTGAACTCGTTCCTCGGCACCGGCGGCGACAACTTCTTCGAGTTCGCCAACGGCACGGACAAGCGGGACACCGGCAAGATCGACCTCAACGCGATGGTCGACTACATGGCCGTGTTCGGCGGAACGACGCCGCTTCCGGTCGACTACGAGCAGCACGCCGTGCAGGTCGAATTCCAGGGCGGCGCGCCGGCCACCTACCTTCCCGGTGCCACGGTCGCGTTCGACGTGAAGTCGTGGGCGATGTCGACGGCCGCCGATGTGAAGGACGCGTCGCTGGTCGTGTCGCTCGGCGACACCGTCCTGGGCACCTTCCCGGTCGACAACACCATCGGCACGGCGCCCTACGACAACTACGGCACCGCGTCCGTGTCGGTGCAGCTGCCCGCCGGCGCTCCGGTCGGGGCGACGGAGCTGACGCTCACGGGTGCGGCGACCGGCACGTCGATCGCGGTGCCCATCACGATCGCGAAGGCCGTGTCCACGGTCACCGCGACCGCGCCTTCCGTGATCAAGCAGAAGAAGGAGACCGCGCCGATCTCGGTCGTCGTGGCGTCCACCGGACCGCAGCCGACGGGCACCGTGCAGGCCGTGATCGACGGAGAAGTCGTCGACTCCGCCCAGCTCGTCGGCGGCAAGGCCGAGCTCGAGGTCGGCCCGTTCGCGAAGGGCACGGTCGACGTCGAGGTGCGCTACCTCGGTGACGCGGTCACCGACGGTGACACGACCGAGGTGAGCATCGAGGTCACCGGCAGCGGGAAGGGCGGCAAGTAGGGCCCGGGCCTGACTGATCGAGTCCGAACGGGGTGGATGCCGCGCAAGCGGCGTCCACCCCGTTCCGCGTCCGCCGTGGACTCCGTCCCGCCCGGAGCGCCGGTCGGAGCCCGTCCGAGCGCACAGGTCGACCCACGTAGGATGGATCGGTACCCCCCTCCGATGTGAAAGAGGTCGCCGTGGCCGCCGCCCGCGATACTGCCCCGGAGCGCACCCAGTACTGGGTCGTCCCGGTCGTCCGCGGACTCCTCGCCCTCGTGCCGGCCGCGGTCATCACGTTCTCACCGAACCACTCCCCCGAGCTCGGCCTCCTCGTCTTCGGGGCATGGGCGATCGCGTCGGGCCTCGTCGTGGGCGCGCTGACGCTGCGGCTCATCGACGATCGCGGCATCCGCTCGCTCTTCCTCGTCACCGCGATCGCGACCGTGGCGGCCGGCCTGCTCGCCGTCACGGTGCCCGGTGCGCTGCCGTTCCTGCTCTACCTCGTGAGCATCTGGGCCGCCGTCACGGGGTTCGTCGAGCTCTACGCCGGGCTCCGGGCGCGCGGCCGCACCTCGGCCGCCCGCGACTGGATCGCCGCCGGCGCCTTCACGGCGGTGCTCGCACTCGTCTTCCTGCTGCTGCCGCCCGACCCCGTCACCGCGGTCGGCCTGCTCGGCGGATACTTCGTGATCCTCGGCGTCTATCTCGTCATCGGCGGATTCTCGTTGAAGTGGGCCGTGGCGGCTGACGCCGCGGCATCCGGATCGGAGCAGCACCCGTGACCCAGCCGAACGGCGACTACAAGCCCTCCAAGCGCGAGATGCTCCGCCCGGTCGAGTACGTCGGCGGCGCCGCGATCGCCGCGATCTTCACGGGGGTCATCACGCTCGTCGCCACCCGCGAGTGGAACCTGGCGCTGATCGCCACCGGCGGCGTCTTCATCGTCGTGCTGGTCGCGCTCGCGCTCTTCTCGATGGCGGTGAAGCCCGACGCCATGGAGTCGGCCGAGATCCATGACGCCGATCGCGCAGCGGGCACGTCGACGGATGCCGCGGCGCCCGCGCCCGACTCGCCCGACACCGATGTGGATCCCGACGACGACCGCGGAGCGCCCCGGGGGCACTGAGCTGCGGCGGCGCGCTGCTGCTCAGAGGCGGTCGACCAGCTCGGACGCGAGGCCCGTGTACGTCGCGGGCGTGAGCGCGAGCAGGCGCTGCTTCGCGTCGTCGCCGATCTCGAGCCCCTCGACGAACGCGGCCAGGTCGGCTGCGCCGATGCGCTTGCCGCGGGTGAGGTCCTTGAGGAGCGCGTAGGGATCGGCGATGGTCGAGCGCCCGGCGACGACCTCGGCGCGGATGACCGTCTGGATCGCCTCGCCGAGCACCTCCCAGTTGCCGTCGAGGTCGGCGAGCAGGAGCGCCTCGTCGAGGTCGATCTCCCCGAGGCCGCGCTCGATGTTGTCGAGCGCCAGCAGCGAGTGGCCGAAGCCGACGCCGATGTTGCGCTGCGCGCTCGAATCGGTGAGGTCGCGCTGCAGGCGGCTCGTCACCAGCGTCGCGGCGAGCGAGTCGAGCAGCGCCGACGAGAGCTCGAGGTTCGCCTCGGCGTTCTCGAACCGGATGGGGTTGACCTTGTGCGGCATGGTCGACGACCCGGTGGCGCCCGCCGCGGGAATCTGGCGGAAGTAGCCGAGTGAGATGTAGGTCCAGATGTCGGTCGCGAGGTTGTGCAGCACGCGGTTGGCGTGGGACACGCGGCCGTAGAGCTCGGCCTGCCAGTCGTGCGACTCGATCTGCGTCGTGAGGGGGTTCCAGGTGAGCCCGAGCGACTCGACGAACTCGCGCGACACGTCGGGCCACGCGACCTCCGGAGCCGCGACGACATGCGCCGAGAACGTGCCGGTCGCGCCCGAGAACTTGCCGAGGTACTCGGTGCCCTCGACCTGCTTGGCGATGCGCTCGAGGCGGTGCACGAAGACGGCGAGCTCCTTGCCCATGGTGGACGGGGTCGCCGGCTGGCCGTGGGTGCGCGAGAGCATCGCCGCGTCGCGGTGCTCGACGGCGAGGGCGGCGATCGCGTCGATGACGGTGCGGTACTTCGGCAGCCACACCTCGCGCACGGCGTCGCGCACGGTGATCGCGTAGGAGAGGTTGTTGATGTCCTCACTCGTGCAGGCGAAATGGGTGAGCTCGGAGATCGCGTCGAGTCCGAGCAGCTCGAGCCGCCGGCGCACGTAGTACTCGACGGCCTTCACGTCGTGGCGGGTGGTGGCTTCGAGCGTGGCGAGCTCGTCGATGTCGGCCTGGCCGAACTCGGTCACGATGGAGCGGAGCTGCGCCTTCTGCTCGGCCGAGAGCGACGACGAGCCGAAGAATCCGCGATCGGTCTGCGCGATGAGCCACTCGACCTCGACCTGCACGCGCGCCCGGTTCAGGCCCGCCTCGGAGAGGTGCTCGCCGAGTTCGCCGACGGCGGCGCGGTACCGCCCGTCGAGCGGGCTGAGCGGCTGGGGAGGCAGCGAAGTCATCGGATTCCTTGTCTGAGTGCGGGGGCGAGTTGCCGGAAGAGCGCCGACGTCGACCGCTCTATCATCCCAAGAACTCGATCGAAGGTCGCCTCGTCGGAGTAGTAGGGGTCGGGCACGTCCTGCAGCGGCGCCAGGTCGGAGTCGAATTCGAGCAGCAACCGCACCTTGTCCTGGTCGAGCGACGACGGCGCCCAGTTGCGCAGGATGCGCGCCTGGCCGCGGTCGAACGCGACGATGAGGTCGAGCGCTGGGAAGTCCGCCGCCTCGAATTGGCGCGCGCGATGCTGGGAGCCGTCGTATCCCGCCCGCTCGAGCGCGTCGATGGTGCGCTGGTCGGCACGTTCGCCCACGTGCCAGTCGCCGGTGGCCGCCGACTCGATGGCGAGGTGCTCGCCGAGCCCGGCGCGTTCGGCGAGGGAGCGCAGCACGACCTCGGCCATCGGCGACCGGCAGATGTTGCCGGTGCACACGAACGACACTCTGAAGGGCTGCGCGGCGTCCCCCGCGGGTTCCGCTCGCGTCATGGTCCCATTGTGGACGAGAACCGCGCCGGGCACAGCAGGCAAATCGTGCCGACGATACGCTGGTCGACTCCCCCGATGAAAGAGGCCGGATGACGGATGCCGCAGCGACGGATGCGCCGCCGCCCGACTTCCTCGTCGACGAGGCGCTCGCCGCGCGTCTCGTGGCGCAGCAGCACCCCGACCTGGCCGCGCCCGTGCGGCTCGTGGCCAACGGGTGGGACAACGCGCTCTTCCGGCTCGGGGACGACCTGGCCGTCCGGATGCCCCGCCGGGAGGCCGCGGTCGTTCGAAGCGGTAGAGCAACGGGACGTTGCACTTCCGCGCGACGACGTCGCCTGCTTTGCAGGACGAGTCATTCCTTCTGCGCAGCGCGATATCGCCTCCAATGGTCTGCCGAGCTGGAGTAGGCATTGC
>NZ_WJSP02000196.1 GCF_009720255.1 Agromyces humi
GTAGCCGGGAAACAGGGCGAAGGCGACCGTGACGGGCAGGATCAAGAAGATCAGCGGAACGAGCATCGCAATCTCCTTGCGACCTGCCAGCTCGATGATGGTGCGCTTGGCCTCGTCGCGGGCATCGTGGCCGCGGCGCTCGCGGCGGCCCTGGGCCTGCTGATCGCCAGGCGGACGCATCCGCGGCTGGTGCTCGCCCTCGCGTGGCTGGCCTGCCTCGCGTCGGTCTGGGGCCCGTCGACCGACACGTTCGCCATCCTCCTCGCTCTGTACGGACTCGCCGTCTACGGCACGTCCCGCGCAGCCTGGATCGGCTTCGGCACGTCGGCAGCGGTCGGCGCAGCCGCGGCGTACCTGTCGGCCGTGATCAGGCGGGCCGCCGGCGCGGTGCCGCTCCATGGCGACGCATTGAGCGCCGCCCTCTCCCTCATCGTCCTCATGCTCCTCGCGACGCTCATCGGGGTCACCGTCGGCAATCGGCGGCGTTACCTGGACGCGCTGATCGCCCGCGCGCACGACCTGGCCAGGGAACGCGACCAGCAGTCGCAGCTCGCCGCGGCGGCGGAACGCGCCCGCATCGCGCGGGAGATGCACGACATCGTGTCGCACGGCCTCACCGTCATGATCACCCTGGCCGAGGGATCGGCGGCGACCGCTCGGAACGACCCCGAGCGCGCCGCGGCGACGATGCGCCACGTCGCGGAAGCCGGCCGCGATGCCCTCGGAGAGATGCGGCGCATGCTGGGCGTCCTCGAGGGGCCGACGGATGCCGCCGCCGACCGGGCGCCGCAGCCCGGCATCGACGCGATCCCGGCACTCGTCGAGGGCTTCCGCGACGCGGGCCTGCCCGTGCGCTTCACCACGTCCGGATCCGCGATCACCGAGCCGTCGCTGCAGCTCACCGTCTACCGGCTCGTGCAGGAGGGCCTCACGAACGCATTGCGGCACGCGGAGGGCGCGCAACAGGTGGACGTCCGCATCGCCCACCACGACGACTCGGTCGAGGTCGTGGTGGAGGACGACGGCCACGCCCACGGGACGCCCGCGACCATCGGCTCCGGCCGCGGCTTGGCCGGCCTCCGGGAACGGGTCGGTCTGTACGGCGGCACGCTCGAGGCGACTCCCCGACCGACCGGCGGCTGGCGGATGCGCGTGACGCTGCGGGCCGCGGCCGACGGAGGCGCCGACGAGGCAGCGGGCCATGCGGCGTGGACGGAGGACCAGTCGTGACCGATCAGCCCCGCGGCATCCGGATCGCGATCGTCGACGACCAGGCGCTCGTGCGCACCGGATTCCGGATGGTGCTCGACGCGGAACCCGACCTCGTCGTGGTCGGCGAAGCCGGAGACGGTGCCGCGGCGGTCGAGCTGGCGCGGTCCACCCCCATCGACGTGATGCTCATGGACGTCAGGATGCCCGGGGTCGACGGCATCGCCGCCACCGCCGAGGTGACCGCGGGGCCCGCCTCGCCGCGGGTCATCGTGCTCACGACCTTCGACCTCGACGAGTACGCGTTCGCGGCGATCCGGGCCGGCGCCAGCGGCTTCCTCCTCAAGGACGCCCGACCACAGGAGCTCACCTCCGCGATCCGCACGGTGCACGCCGGCGAGGCGGCGCTCGCGCCCCGCGTCACCCGCCGGATGATCGAGCTGTTCGCCGCCGGCCTCCCGCCTGCCGGGGCCGCCGACGCACGGGCCGCACTCTTCGAACGGCTGTCGCCGCGCGAACGCGAGATCCTCGTCGCCATCGCCGAGGGCCTCAACAACAGCGAGCTCGCGTCGAGGTTCTTCCTCTCCGAATCGACGGTGAAGACGCATGTCGGACGCATCCTGCAGAAGCTCGACGCCCGCGACCGCGTGCACCTCGTGATCCTCGCCTACGAGCACGGGCTCCTCAGCGGTCCCGGAACGTCCCCCGAGCGTCGGTAGGCTGGCTGGGCACACCGACACGGAGGGCCCCATCGATGGCAGCTGCACACCTCACCCGACTCGAGGCAGAGGAGCGCGTCGGCATCGTGCACGCGCCCGACTACGAGGTCGACCTCGACCTCACGGGCGACGGCGGCACGTTCGGGTCCACCACGGTGGTGCGGTTCGGCGCGACGCCCGGCGCGTCCACCTTCATCGACTCCACGACCCTCGAGGTGCACGAGCTCGTGCTGAACGGTCGGCCACTCGACCCGGCGGCGGTCATCGACGGCGACCGCATCCGCCTGGTCGACCTCGAGGCGCAGAACGAGCTCCGGGTGCGGTCGACCCGCGCCTACACGAACACCGGCGAGGGCCTGCACCGGTTCGTCGATCCCGTCGACGACGCCCCGTACCTCTACACCGAGTTCGCGGTGGCCGAGGCGAACCGGGTGTACGCGGTGTTCGACCAGCCCGACCTCAAGGCGTCGGTGCGGTTCACCATCACGGCGCCTGCCGGGTGGCAGGTGCTGAGCAACGCGCCCACGCCCGACCCGGTGCCCACGGGCACCGACGGCACGACCGCGACGTGGGCCTTCGAGACGGGCCCGGTCATCTCGAGCTACATCGTCGCGATCATCGCCGGCCCGTACGCGGCCTGGCGCGGCGCCGCTCGCAGCATCGACGGCCGAGAGGTGCCGCTCGGCCTCTTCACTCGCGCCTCGCTCGCGCAGTATGCGGAGCCCGACGTCATGTTCGAGACGGTGCAGGCCGGCCTCGCGTTCTACGAGCAGGCGTTCGGCGTCCCCTACCCATTCGGCAAGTACGACCAGGTCTTCGTGCCCGAGTACAACTGGGGCGCCATGGAGAACGTCGGCGCCGTCACGTTCAACGAGAGCTACCTGTTCCGGTCGCGCGTCTCCGACGCCCGCCGCGAGCAGCGGGCGATCGTCGTGCTGCACGAGCTCAGCCACATGTGGTTCGGCAACTCCGTCACCATGCGCTGGTGGAACGACCTCTGGCTCAACGAGTCGTTCGCCACGTGGGCCTCGACGCTCGCCACGTCGCAGGTCACCGAGTTCACGGGCGTCTGGGCGACGTTCGCGAGCGACGAGAAGACCCACGCCGCCGAACAGGACCAGCTCCCCTCGACGCATCCGATCGTCGCCGAGATCCGCGACCTCGGCGACGTCGAGGTGAACTTCGACGCCATCACCTACGACAAGGGCGCCTCGGTGCTGAAGCAGCTCGTCGCCTGGGTCGGGCTCGAGGCGTTCCAGCGCGGCGTGGGCGCCTACCTGACGGCCCACGCCGGTGGCAACGCCACCCTGCGCGACCTCCTCCACGAGCTCGAGCGCGCGAGCGGGCGCGACCTCACCCGCTGGTCCGAGCTCTGGCTCGAGACCGCCGGCGTGAACACCCTGCGGGCGATCGTCGAGACGGATGCCGCGGGCACGATCACGGCAGCGCGCATCGAGCAGACGGCCGCACCCGCGCATCCGACCCTGCGACCGCATCGTGTCGCGGTCGGCTGCTACTCCGCAGATGAGCACGGCGCGCTCGTGCGCACGCACCGAGTGGAGCTCGATGTCGACGGCGCCGTGACCGAGGTCCACGACCTCATCGGCGTGCGGCGGCCCGGCCTGCTGCTGGTGAACGACGACGACCTCACCTACGCCAAGGTGCGGCTCGACGAGGCGTCGTTCGCTGCGGCGATCGCGGGCCTGGCCGAGCTCGCCGACCCGGTCGCGCGCGCCGTCGTGCTCGGCTCGGCCTGGGATGCGGTGCGCGACGCCGAGCTCCCCGCGAGCGAGTTCGTTCGGCTCGTGCTGGGCAGCGTCGGGCACGAGACGCAGTCCGCCGCACGCGGCCTCGCCCTCTCCCGCCTCGAGCTCGCGGTCGGCCGGTACCTGGCCGACGAGCACCGGGAACGGATCGCGGCCGAGACGGGTGACGCGGTGTGGGCGCTCGCGGAGCTCGCCGAGGCGGGCAGCGACACCCAGCTGCAGTTCGTGAAGGCCTTCACTCGACTGGCGGCGACACAGGCCCACGCCGACGTGCTCGGCAGCCTGCTCGACGGCTCGATCAAGCTGCCCGGCCTCGAGGTCGATCTCGACCTGCGGTGGGAGCTCGTGATCGCGCGCGCCGCACTCGGTGCGGCATCCGACGACGAGATCGACGCGGCCCTCGCGCTCGACGAGACGGCGAAGGGCCGCCAGCTCGCGGAGACCGCCCGCGCGGCATACCCCGACCAGGCGGTGAAGGATGCCGCGTGGCGCCGCGTGGCGACCGACGCGAGCCTCTCGAACGACCTCGCCCGCGCCATCGCCGAGGGCTGGCGTCGCACGACCGCACCTGAGCTGCTCGCCACGACCGCCACCGACTACTTCGAGATGCTGCAGCGCACCTGGTCGGAGCGCAGCTTCACGATGGCCTCGCTCATCGTGTCGCGGCTCTTCCCGTCGCCGCTCGTCGACGAGGAGCTCGCCGGCATGGCCCGGGACTGGCTCGCCGTGAATCCGGCGCCGGCACCATTGCATCGTCTCGTGTCCGAACAGCTCGATGAGCTGGAGCGGGCGCTGGCGGCTCGCGCCTGCGATGCCAGCGTGCTCTCGGGCGCGGCTCAGTAGACTCTCTCACCATGTTCCGAGCTGCAGAGACCCCCACCGACCCTGCCGACGAGACGCCCCTCAGCGGCAGCTTCTGGGCGAGCGCGGCGCAGTTCTGGGCCGACAACTGGGACGTCATCGTCGGCAAGCTCATCGCGATCCTCTTCATCATCGCGATCGCGTTCCTCGTGCGCTGGATCCTGCACTTCGTCATCGACCGCACCGTGAACCGCGTGGTGTCGGGCGTCAAGAAGAAGCAGGACGTGACCGACACGCAGGCCCTGCAGGCGTCGCCGCTCGCCGCGGTCCGCGTCGTGCAGCGCACCCGCACGCTCGGCACGGTGCTCACGAACATCGTGAACGTGACGCTGTTCATCGTCGTGACCCTCATGATCGTCAGCACGATCGACTCCGCCATCCTCGGCTCGTTCGCGTTGCTCTCCGCGGCGATCGGCGCCGGCCTCGGCTTCGGCGCGCAGAACATCGTGAAGGACGCGCTGAACGGCATCTTCATGGTCGTGGAGGACCAGCTCGGCGTCGGCGACGTCGTCGACCTCGGCCCTGCCACGGGCATCGTCGAGGAGGTCCGCATCCGCGTCACGACCGTTCGCGACGTGAACGGCACCCTGTGGTTCGTGCGCAACGGCGAGATCCTCCGGGTGGGCAACATGTCGCAGGGCTGGGCGCGGGTCATCCTCGACCTCGCCGTGCCGTACGATGCCGACGTGGAAGCCGTCGAGAGCGAGATGCTCCGCACCGCCACCGAGCTCGCGCAGTCGGGCAAGTGGCGTTCGCGCGTACTCGAGAAGCCCGAGGTCTGGGGCCTCGAGTCGATCTCCGATGAAGCGATGGTCATCCGCATCGTCATGAAGGTGCGCACGTCGTCGAAGGACGACGTCGCCCGCGGGCTCCGCACCCGGCTCAAGCACGCGATGGACGCCATGGGCGTGACGCTCCCGAGCCTCTCGAGCGTCGTGCTCAGCGGCTTCGACGGGGCCACCCGCGTCAAGGGCGCGAAGCCGCCGAAGACCGGCCCCAGCAGGGTGGTGACGACCGAGGCCTCGCGCACGGCGATCGCGACGAAGCCGAAGGTCCCCCGCGCACCGCGAGCGCCGAAGCCCCCGACCGCAGGAGGCACGCAGTGACCGACCAGGCGAACCCCGCGGCATCCGGTCCGGTGCAGCCGGCGGGCGTGCCCCTTCGCGGCAGCGAGCACGGTGCGGCACTCGGGCCCTCGTTCTACGAGACGGTCGGCGGTCGTGCCACCTTCGAGCGACTGGTCACCGAGTTCTACCGGGGCGTCGCCGAGGATCCGGTGCTCCGGCCCATGTATCCCGAGGAGGACCTGGGGCCGGCCGCCGAACGACTGACCATGTTCCTCGAGCAGTACTGGGGCGGGCCCGGCACCTACAGCGAGCAGCGCGGGCATCCCCGCCTGCGGATGCGGCACCTGCCCTTCAAGGTGAACCCCGACGCGCGTGACCGCTGGCTCGCGCACATGCGCGCGGCGGTCGACTCCCTCGACCTGCCCCCGCTCGCCGAGGAGACGCTGTGGGACTACCTGCAGCGCGCCGCCTTCGCCATGGTCAACACCTTCGACGACTGAAGGCCCCACCAACCCCGCACCACCAGACGAACCCACCCCGCACCACCAGACGAAGGAGTCCACGTGGCCGCCACCCCAGCGCCCTCATCCCCCGCATCCCCGCACTCGCTTCGCGAGCCCGACGCGATCATCGTCGGAGCGGGCCTCTCGGGCCTCGTCGCTGCGGCCGAGCTCGTCGACGCGGGCAAGCGCGTGGTGATCGTCGAGCAGGAGCCCGAGGCGAGCCTCGGGGGCCAGGCGCACTGGTCGTTCGGCGGGCTGTTCCTCATCGACTCGCCCGAGCAGCGTCGCATGGGCGTGAAGGACTCCCTCGAGCTGGCGAAGCAGGACTGGTCGGGCACCGCCGGGTTCGATCGCGACGAGGACGAGTGGGGCCGGCGCTGGGCCGACGCCTACGTCGAGTTCGCGGCCGGCGAGAAGCGCGCCTGGCTGCACGAGAAGGGCGTGCGGTTCTTCCCGATCGTCGGCTGGGCGGAGCGCGGCGGCTACAACGCCATCGGCCACGGCAACTCCGTTCCCCGCTTCCACATCACCTGGGGCACCGGGCCCGGCGTGCTGGCCCCGTTCATCGCCCGCGTGCAGGCCGGCGCCGCGGCCGGCCTCGTCGAGTTCCGGCACCGCC
>NZ_WJSP02000197.1 GCF_009720255.1 Agromyces humi
GCCGCGAGGGTGAGGGCGATTCCCTGCGCGGCCGTCACGACCTTGCGCCAATAGCGGTACGGGAGCCGCCCGCGAAGCCATGGAAGCATCCATCCGGCGGCGACGAAGGCGTAGCGCATCAGGTCGACCTCGACGCGCCGCCGGCGAGCACGTCCGACGCCTACCTGCGCCTCCACGTGCTGTCGCACCTGCTGGCACGACCGAACGAGGTGAACCTCGACGGGATCTTCGCGCACCTGCCCGCCGTGGTGTGGACGAACGCCGGCCCGGTGCATCCGGCCGACTTCGACCGCCTGCGGCCGACGCTGCAGCGCGCGGGCATCCACGCGACGGGTCTCGACAAGTTCCCGCGACTGCTCGACTACGTCACCCCCGAGCGGGTGCGCATCGCGGATGCCTCGCGCGTTCGCCTCGGGGCCCACCTCGCCCCCGGCACCACGGTCATGCACGAGGGCTTCGTGAACTTCAACGCCGGCACGCTCGGCACGTCGATGGTCGAGGGCCGGGTGTCGCAGGGCGTGGTCGTCGGCGACGGCAGCGACATCGGCGGGGGCGCCTCGATCATGGGCACCCTCTCGGGCGGGGGCACCCAGCGGGTCGCCATCGGCGAGCGCGCCCTGCTCGGCGCGAACTCGGGCATCGGCATCTCGATCGGCGACGACTCGGTGGTGGAGGCGGGCCTCTACGTCACCGCGGGCACGAAGGTCGTCGTCCTGGGCCGCGCGGGCGAGGCGGGACGCACCGTGAAGGCGGTGGAGCTGTCCGGCGTGCCGAACCTCCTGTTCCGCAGGAACTCGCTGAACGGGCAGGTCGAGGTGCTCTCCCGCACCGGCGAGGGCGTCGCCCTCAACGCCGCCCTGCACGCCTGACGCGCGGGCCTGTCCGGTCGACTACAGTGGGGTGCTCAGGCCGCCGCTGGGCGGCCGTCGCCATGCGCATCACGAAGGAGTGACGTGGGCACCGACGCACCGCGCACCCGCAGACATCGCGGCCTCGCCGTCCTGACCGTCGTGCTCATCGCGGTGCTCGTCGTCGGCGGCGCCGCCGCGGGATTCGGCTGGTGGACGGTGCAGCGCTCCTTCCCCGCCACGAGCGGCCAGGTCGACGTCGCCGGCCTCGACGCGACCGTGATCGTGTACCGCGACGACGCCGGGATTCCGCAGCTGGTCGCCGAGACCGACCACGACCTCTTCTTCGCGCAGGGCTACGTGCACGCGCAGGACCGCTTCTGGGAGATGGACTTCCGGCGGCATGTCACGGCCGGCCGCGTGGCGGAGCTCTTCGGCGAGTCGCAGGTGGCGACGGACGCGTTCATCCGCACGCTCGACTGGCGCGGCGTCGCCGAGCAGGAGTACGCGCTGCTCGACCCGACGTCGCGCGCGTACTACGACGCCTACGCCGAGGGCGTGAACGCGTACCTCGGCGACCGCGACGGTGCCGATCTCTCGCTCGAGTACGCGGTGCTGGGGCTGCAGAACCCCGGCTACGAGCCCGAGCCGTGGACCGCGGTGGACTCCATCGCCTGGTTGAAGGCGATGGCGTGGGACCTGCGCTCGAACCTCGAGGACGAGATCGACCGCGCCCTGCTGGCGACGGCGGTGCCGCCCGAGGAGGTCGCCCGGCTCCACCCCCCGTATCCGTTCGGCCAGATGCCGACGATCATGGAGGGGCCCGTCGCCGCCGCACCCGCCGCGACCGAGATCGTGCCCCTCCCCGACGAGGCCGCCGCCACTGCGACCGTCCCGGATGCCGCGACGCTCGATGCGTCGGCGGCGCCCGTCGCGCAGCTCGCCGACCTGCTCGACGGCATCCCCGAACTGCTCGGGCCGGAGGGCGGCGACCTGGGCTCGAACTCGTGGGTGGTCTCGGGTGCGCACACGGCGTCGGGGCTCCCGCTGCTCGCCAACGACCCGCACCTCGGCCCCACCATGCCCTCCATCTGGACGCAGATGGGCCTGCACTGCGCCGAGATCGGCGAGGCCTGCGGCTTCGACGTCGCCGGGTACACGTTCTCGGGCCTGCCCGGCATGATCATCGGCCACAACCAGCGCATCGCCTGGGGGTTCACGAACCTCGGCCCCGACGTGGCCGACCTCTTCCTCGAACGCGTCGACGGTGACACCTACGCGTTCGACGGCATGTCGCACCCCCTCACGCTCCGCGAGGAGACGATCGAGGTGGCCGGCGGCGACCCCGTCACGATCACGGTGCGGTCCACCGCCAGGGGCCCGATCGTCACCGACGTCAGCGCGGACTTCGCCGACGTCGCCGAGGGATACCCGGCGGCATCCGGCCAGCCCGACGGCGAGTACGCGCTGTCGCTGCAGTGGACCGCGCTCACGCCCGGCCGCACGCCCGCATCCATCTTCGCGATGAACCGCGCCCAGGACTGGAACGCGTTCCGGTCGGCCGCCTCGCTGTTCGATGTGCCCGCCCAGAACCTGGTGTACGCCGACGTCGACGGCAACATCGGGTACCAGACTCCGGGATCCATCCCGGTGCGCCGTGCCGGCGACGGCACCGTGCCGCTGCCCGGGTGGACGAGCGCGAACGGCTGGTCGGGCACGATCCCGTTCGACCAGCTGCCGTCGGTGCTCAACCCCGCGCGCGGGTACCTCGTCACCGCCAACAACGCGGTGAGCTCGGCCGGACCGGTGCTCACTCAGGACTGGGATCTCGGCTACCGCGCCTCGGGCATCGAGCGCATGCTGCAGGAGCGCATCGCGGCGGGTGGGAAGATCACGGCCGACGACCTCCAGTCGATCCAGCTCGACACGGCCGACGCCAACGCCGCGGCCCTCCTCCCCGTCATCGCCGGCCTCGACCTCGACGGCGATGCCGCGCGCGGCGCCGAACTCCTCGACGGGTGGAACGCCCGGGCCGACGTGGACAGCGCCGAGGCCGCGTACTTCGCCGTGTTCTGGCGCACCCTCCTCGACGACATGTTCGGCGGCCTCCCCGAGCAGACCCGCCCCGTGGGCGGGGACCGGTGGTTCAGCGTCGTCGGCACCCTCCTCGGGCAACCCGACGCGTCGTGGTGGACGAACGAGCGCGACGGCGTCGCCGGCCGCGATGCCATGCTCGCCCACGCGCTCGACCAGGCGTGGGCCGAGGCATCCGACCGCATGGGCAGTGACCCCGACGGCTGGCGCTGGGGACGGCTGCACACCCTCACGCTCACGAACCAGAGCTTCGGCGAGTCGGGCATCGCCCCCATCGAATGGCTGTTCAACCGCGGGCCCTACGAGCTCGGCGGCGGCTCGGCCATCGTCAACGCGATGGGCTGGGACGCCCGCGATGGCTACGGCGTCGACTGGGTGCCGTCGCTGCGCATGGTCGTCGACCTCAACGGCTTCGACGACTCCCGCTGGATCAACCTCACGGGCGCGTCAGGCCACGCCTTCGACCCGCACTACGCCGACCAGGCGCCGCTCTGGGAGCGAGGCGAGACCCGTGCCTGGCCGTTCACCCTCGCGGCCGTGCAGGACGCGGCGACGCAGACCCTGCGCCTCACGCCGGCCGGCGGCTGACGGTTGACGACGAAGTCGCCGCGCGTCACGCCCGCGAAGGGCCGACCGCGCGGGCGCTCAGGCCGACGGGTAGTTGCGCTCGGGCTCGCCCACGTACAGCTGCTGCGGGCGACCGATCTTCGTCTGCGGGTCGAGGTTCATCTCGCGCCAGTGCGCCATCCAGCCGGGCAGGCGCCCGATCGCGAACAGCACCGTGAACATGCGCGTGGGGAACCCCATCGCCTTGTAGATCACGCCGGTGTAGAAGTCGACGTTCGGGTAGAGACGACGCTCCTTGAAGTAGTCATCCTCGAGGGCGATCTGCTCGAGCTCCTTCGCGAGGTCGAGCAGCGGATCGTTGACGCCGAGCCCGGCGAGCACCTCGTCGGCCGACTCCTTCACGAGCTTCGCGCGCGGGTCGTAGTTCTTGTAGACGCGGTGCCCGAAGCCCATGAGCTTCACCCCGTCCTCCTTGCGCTTGACGCGCTCGACGAACTTCGCGACGCCCTCGCCGGAGTCCTGGATGCGGGCGAGCATCTGCAGCACGGCCTCGTTGGCGCCGCCGTGGAGGGGCCCGGAGAGGGCCTGGATGCCCGCGGAGATCGACGCGTAGAGGTTGGCACCGGTGGAGCCGACGAGGCGCACGGTCGACGTGGACGCGTTCTGCTCGTGGTCCTCGTGGAGGATGAGCAGGCGATCCAGCGCCTTCGAGAGCACCGGGTCGATCTCGTACGGCTCGGCCATGTTGCCGAAGTTCAGGCGCAGGAAGTTGTCGACGAAGCTCAGCGAGTTGTCGGGGTACAGGAACGCCTGCCCGATGCTCTTCTTGTGCGCATAGGCCGCGATGACGGGGAGCTTCGCGAGCAGGCGCACCATCGTCAGCTCGACGTGGTCGAGGTCGTGCGGGTCGGAGGAGTCCTCGTAGTAGGTCGAGAGCGCCGACACGGCGCTCGACAGGACCGACATGGGGTGCGCAGTGTGCGGCAACGCGGAGAAGAACCGCTTGAGGTCCTCGTGGAGGAGCGTGTGGCGGCGGATCTTCTCGTCGAACTCGCCCAGCTCGTCGGCCGTGGGGAGCTGGCCGTAGATGAGGAGCCAGGCCACCTCGAGGTAGGTGGACCCCTTGGCGAGCTGCTCGATCGGGTAGCCGCGGTAACGGAGGATGCCCTGCTCGCCGTCGATGTAGGTGATCTTCGACCGCGTCGACGCGGTGTTGACGAAGCCGTAGTCGAGGGCGGTGAGGCCCGTCTGCCGGGTCAGTGTCGACACGTCGATGCTGGAGTTGCCGTCGATCGCCGGCTGGATCGGGAACTCCGCGACGCCGCCCGGGAAGGAGAGGCTGGCGGTGGCGGGGGTCTTCCCGTCGGCCTGGTTCACGACGTCGCTCACGGCGCCTCCTGTGATCGTCACTTGCGCGGTCACCTGCTTTCCGGACAGGGGCCGAGCCGGCCGAGGTCCGAATACAGCCTAGACGTGCTCCGGGCACACTGTCGCATCCCCCAAGACATCGGGCCTTCCATTGGCGGATGGCACAGTGACGGCGCTCAGGCCTCCGCAGATGCCCGAAGGCGAGCGGATGCCGCGGCGACCCGCTCGTCGTCGGCGGTGAGCGAGAGTCGCACATGCTCGGGGAAGTGCACCCCGTAGAAGTGCCCCGGCCCCGCGAGGATGCCGAGGTCGGCGAGCCGGGCGATGGACTCCCATGCGTCGCGGCCCTCGGTGGCCCAGAGGTAGAGGCCGCCCTCGCTCCGGTCGATGCGGAATCCGGCGGCCTCGAGGGCCGGACGGAGCAGGTCGCGACGAGCGCGATACCGCTCCTTCTGCTCGGCGACGTGCTGCTCGTCGGCAAGCGCGGCGACCATGGCCTCCTGCAGCGGCGCCGGCAGCATGAGCCCCGCGTGCTTGCGCACGTTCGTGAGGCGGGCGATCGACTCGCGGCATCCGGCGATGAAGGCCGCACGGTAGCCGGCCATGTTCGACTGCTTCGACAGCGAGTAGATCGCCAGCGTGTGGTGCGTGTCGCCGTCGGTGACGCGCGAGTCGAGCAGGCTCGGCACGCGCTGCTCCGCCCACGGTCCGTCCCAGCCCAGCTCGGCGTAGCACTCGTCGCTGACGATGACGGCGCCGAGCTCGCGGGCACGGTCGCGCGCAGCCCGCAGCTCCTCGACCGAGAGCACGCGACCATCGGGGTTGCCCGGGGTGTTCAGCCAGACGAGCCGGGTCGCCGCGGGCCACTCGGCGGGCTCGTCGGACGCGAACGCCCGCGCCCCGGCGAAGAGCGCGCCCATCTCGTAGGTGGGATACGCCGCACGCGGATGCACGACGACATCGCCCTCGCCCACTCCGAGCATGAACGGCAGCAGCGCCACCAGCTCCTTGGAGCCGATGGTGGGCAGCACGGATGCCGCGTCGAGGCCCCGGACGCCGCGGCGGCGTGCGAACCACTCGACGATCGCAGCGCGCAGGGCCGGGGTGCCGACCGTCTGCGGGTAGGCGTGCGCATCGGTCGCCCGGGCGAGCGCGTCGCGCACGACGTCGGGCGTCGGGTCGACGGGCGAGCCGATCGACAGGTCGACGAGTCCGCCGGGATGCGCCGCCGCGCGTTCCACGTAGGGCGCCATGAGGTCCCAGGGGTAGTCGGGCAGCGCTCCGAGCGCCATCGTCAGTGCGCCTGGGGCGGCAGCGCGGCGATGAGCGGGTGGTCCTTGGGGATCACGCCCACCTTCGCGGCGCCGCCGGGCGAGCCGACCTCGTCGAAGAACTCGACGTTGGCCTTGTAGTAGTCGGCCCACTCATCGGGAAGGTCGTCCTCGTAGTAGATCGCCTCGACGGGACAGACCGGCTCGCAGGCACCGCAGTCGACGCACTCGTCGGGGTGGATGTAGAGCGAGCGTTCACCCTCGTAGATGCAGTCGACGGGACACTCGTCGATGCAGGCGCGGTCCTTGACGTCGACACACGGCAGGGCGATGACATAGGTCACAGTGGCTCGCTGTCCTCTCGAAGGCTGGAACTCAAGTCTATGCGTCGGCGACGGGCGCGGTGCGTCTCTGGGGCAGGTCGGGCCACGCGACGACGAGCACGGCGATGAGGGCGGGGCCGACCGCCCACACGGTGCCGACGACGTCGCCGGCGACGAGCACCGACCCGCCCGGACCGGGCAGCGTCAGGAGTGCCACCACGCCGATGACGCCGGCTGCGGC
>NZ_WJSP02000198.1 GCF_009720255.1 Agromyces humi
GCCTCGTCGCCGAAGACATCACCACTGGCCGACTCACCCTCTAGCAATTTCGCGCTGTCGTCGAAGCCGACGACGCCGGTGTCGCGCGGCACACTGCGCCCCGTCGAGCGCAGCGCCTCCATCGCGCCGGCTGCGACGGCATCGGATGCCGCGAACACGCCGTCGATCGCCGGATCCCGTTCGAGGAGTGAGAGCATGGCGGCCCGCCCCTCGGAGTACGAGTAGAACGGGATCGGCTCCACGATCCGCTCGTCGAAGCGGTCGCCGAGCGCGTCGGTGAATCCGGCGAGCCGGTCGGCCCCGGAGTCCCGGTCGAGGGCGGCGGCGATCATCGCGATGCGACGGCGGCCGGTGCCCATGAGGCGTTCGGTGATGGCGCGCGCCGCACCCCGGTTGTCGATCCCGATGTAGGCACCCGAGACGAGCCCCGGCGGGTGTCCGACGTACACCGCGGGCAGTGCGAGCCGCTCCACGACCCGGGTGATCGGGTCGTTCTCTCGAGCCGAGACGATGATCACGCCGTCGACGAAGCCCCCGCCGAGGTACCGGGCGACGCGGTCGGTGTCGCGGTCGGAATCGACGATCAGGCACACCATCTGGTGGTCGGCCTCTGACAGTGTCGTGTTGGCGCCGAGCAGGATCGAGCCGATGTTGGGGTCCTCGACGAACAACGAGTGCGGTTCGTGCACGATGAACCCGATGGCCTGCGTGCGCTGCATGACGAGGTTGCGCGCAGCCGTGTTCGGCGTGTACCCGACCTTGCGGATCGCCGCTTCGATGGCCTCACGCGCGTGCGCGGAGACGTACCGCTCGCCGTTCACGTACCGGCTGACCGTGCCGCGCGAGACACCGGCCTCCGTGGCGACGTCGTGCACGGTGGCGCGCCTCGGCGAGTGCGACGGGGTGGACACGAGACTCACTGTATCGCCCCCGAAGAGTTGACATCCGGACGACACGATGCAAATGTGTGTACGTTCACAGACATTCGCCGGGGAGTTGTCGCCGTCGGATCTGTGCACGTTCACAGATGCACGAGCACGATCGACGGAGCGCACATGGACCACCTCGCCACGATGGCGCCGCAGCCCATCGCCGACGCGTCGCGTCCCCGCTTCCAGCACCAGGGCGTGGCCTTCGGCTGCGACTACAACCCCGAGCAGTGGGACCCCTCGGTCTGGCGCGAGGACGTCGCACTCATGCGGGAGGCCGGCGTCGACCTCGTGGCCGTGAACATCTTCGGCTGGTCCCGCCTGCAGGGTCCCGACGCCTCGTTCGACTTCACCGACCTCGACACCGTGATCGAGCTCCTGCACGAGGCGGGCATCCGGGTGAACCTCGGCACTGGAACCGCATCGCCGCCGCCGTGGCTCACCGCCCGTCACCCCGAGATCCTCCCCGTGATGGCCGACGGCACGACCCGGCATCCGGGCGGTCGGCAGGCCTGGTGCCCCAGCTCCCCCGTGTTCCGGGCCCACGCCCTCGCCCTCGTCGACGCGGTGGCCGCGCGGTACGGCGAGCACCCCGCCGTCGCGCTCTGGCACGTGTCGAACGAGCTCGGATGCCACAACGCCCTGTGCCACTGCGATGCGAGCACCCACGCGTTCCGCGACTGGCTCGAGCGGCGTTACGGCACCATCGCCGAGCTCAACCGGGCCTGGGGCACGAGCTTCTGGAGCCAGCGCTACACCGACTGGAACGAGATCGGCACCCCGCGCCTCACGGTCTCCACGCGCAATCCGGGTCAGGTGCTCGACTTCCACCGGTTCTCCTCCGACGAGCTGCTGGGGTACTACCGCTCCGAGGCCGCGGTCATCCGCAGCCGCAGCGAGCGGCCGATCACGACGAACTTCATGGTCACCGCGCACATCCGCACGCTCGACTACTGGACCTGGGCGCCCGAGATGGACGTGGTGGCGAACGACCACTACCTCGACCACCGCCTCGAGGATCCCCGCGCCGAACTCGCCTTCGCCGCCGACCTCACCCGCGGACTCGCCGGTGGCGAGACGTGGCTCCTGATGGAGCACTCGACCGGATCGGTCAACTGGCAGCCCGTCAACGCCGCCAAGGAACCCGGACAGATGCTGCGCGACTCCCTCACCCACGTCGCCCGCGGCGCCGACGCCGTCTGCTTCTTCCAGTGGCGCGCCTCCCTCCAGGGATCCGAGAAGTTCCACTCGGCGCTCCTGCCGCACGCCGGCACGGCGTCCGCGCTGTGGCGCGAGGCCGTCGAGCTCGGCGCGATCGTCGGTCGACTCGACGAGGTCGCGGGCGCTCGCGTGGTCGCCGACGTCGCCCTGCTCTTCAGCTGGGAGTCGTGGTGGGCGAGCGACGCCGAGAATCGCCCGACCCACGAGATCGAGTACCTCGACCAGGTGCACGCCCTCTACGGCGCACTGCGCGACCTGGGCGTCACCGTCGACATCGTGCGGCCCGGTGCCGACCTCACGGGGTACCGGCTCGTCGTCGTGCCCGGCCTCTACTCCGTCCGCGACGCCGAGGCCGCCACCCTCGACGACGCCGTCGCCGCCGGCGCCCACGTGCTCGTCACCTTCTACAGCGGCATCGTCGACGAATCCGACCGGGTCCGTCCCGGTGGCTACCCCGCCGTGTGGCGCGACCTGCTCGGCGTGCGGGTCGAGGAGTTCGCCCCCGTGCTGCCCGGCACGCCGCTGGGGCTGGAGTCCGGTGCCTCCGCGTCGCTCTGGAGCGAACGCATCGAGGCGACGGATGCCGCGGTCGTCGACCGGTTCGCCGACGGCCCCGCAGCCGGGCGACCCGCGATCACCCGCCGCGCCGCGGCATCCGGAACCGACGCCGGTGACGCCTGGTACCTCGGCACGCTGCTCGAGAGGGACGCCCTGCGTGACCTCGTCGGCCGCGTGCTCGAAGGTGCCGGGGTCGAGGCCGACCCCGCGGCAACCGCCTCGGTCGAGGTCGTGCGCCGGGTCGGCGCCGAGCACTCGTACCGCTTCATCATCAACCACGGCACCGACGACATCGACGTCGTCGCCCGCGGAACCGAACTCGTGACCGGCGACGCCATCGCCGGATCGTGCCTCGTCCCCGCCGGAGCCGTGCGCGTCATCAGAGAGGAAGGAGCGGCATGACCGCCCCCGTCACCACCACCGGCGCCTCCGCAGCACCCAGGACCAGCGCCGGTCCCTCCCCCGCGCCGCGGCCACGCCGACGCGTGCAGCACCCCGGAGCCATCATCGCGTTCGTCGCCCCGTTCGGGCTCCTGTACCTGCTGTTCTACGTCGTGCCCATCGGGTACGCCATCTACCAGTCCCTGCTCGTCGTCGAGCGCGAAGGCACCTTCGGCGAGGCCACCGAGGTGTTCGGCGGGCTCACCCAGTACGCGCTCGTCTTCCAGAACGAGCCGTTCTGGACCTCCGTCGGCCGGGTCCTCGCGTTCGGCGTCGTGCAAGTGCCGATCATGCTCGGCCTCGCGCTCCTCTTCGCGCTGCTGCTCGACTCGCCGCTGCTGCGCGGCAAGAAGTTCTTCCGCCTCGCGTTCTTCGTGCCGTACGCGGTGCCGGGCGTGATCGCCGCCATCATGTGGGGCTTCCTGTTCTCCCCGAACCTCTCGCCGTTCCAGGAGCTGACCCGCAACGTCGACTTCCTCGGTGCCGACCTGGTGCTGTGGTCGATCGCGAACGTCGTGACGTGGGTGTTCGTGGGCTACAACATGCTCATCATCTACTCGTCGCTGCTGGCGATCCCCGCCGAGATCTACGAGGCGGCGGTGCTCGACGGTGCCGGCCAGGGACGCATCGCCTGGTCGATCAAGATCCCGCTCGTGCGTCCTGCACTCATCCTCACCGCCATCTTCTCCATCATCGGCACCCTGCAGCTCCTGGCCGAGCCGCAGGTGTTCCGCTCGTTCAGCTCGGCGGTGACGAGCACGTACACGCCGAACATGACCATCTACGCGACGTCCTCGATCCCGAACGTGAACCTCGCCGCGGCCTTCTCGGTCGTGCTCGCGCTGGCCACGTTCATCCTCTCGTTCACGTTCCTGCGCATCACCCGGAAGAAGGCCGAAGCATGAGCGCCGCGATCGACACGGATGCCGCACACGGCAGCATCGGCTCGGAAGCTCCCATCGGGCGCACCCGTGGCGGTGCCGCCCCCGCAGGACGCGGGCCGCGGGAGCGGTTCGTCCCGCGCGCCGGAGCCATGCTCGTCATGGGCGTGTTCACGCTCTACTTCCTCATCCCCATCTGGTGGCTGCTCGTCGCGTCGACGAAGGACCGGGCCGACTTCCTCGGCACCGATCCCCTGTGGTTCGCCGACTTCGCGTTCTTCGACAACGTGGCCGCGCTGTTCGCCTATCGCGACGGCGTCTACCTGAAGTGGATGCTCAACAGCGTGCTCTACGCCGGCCTCGGCGCGCTCGTGGCCACGCTGCTCGCGGCAATGTGCGGCTACGCACTCGCGAAGTACCGGTTCCCGGGCCGCGAGACGATCTTCAACGTCGTGCTCGGCGGCGTGCTCGTGCCCGCCACCGCCCTCGCCCTGCCGCTGTTCCTGCTGTTCAGCCGCGTGGAGTTGACCAACACGTTCTGGGCGGTCTTCCTCCCGAGCGTCGTCAGCCCGTTCGGCGTGTACCTCACGCGGGTGTTCGCCGAGGCATCCGTGCCCGACGAACTGCTCGAGGCGAGCCGCCTCGACGGCGCCGGTGAGGTGCGCACCTTCTTCACGGTGTCGATCCGCCTGATGTTCCCGGCGCTCGTCACCGTCTACCTCTTCCAGTTCGTCGCGATCTGGAACAACTTCTTCCTGCCGCTCATCATGCTGCGTAGCGAGGAGCTGTTCCCGGTGACCTTCGGCCTCTACGCGTGGAACTCGTCGATCAACCAGTTCCCCGAGCTCCGCAGCTTCGTGCTCGTCGGAGCGCTCCTGTCGATCATCCCCCTGATCGTCACCTTCCTCCTGCTCCAGCGGTACTGGCGTACCGGCCTCGGCACGGGCGCGTTGAAGTAGGACCGCGTCCCGACGGCGGGACGCCACCCATCCAGCACCATCCCCACCCAGCACCACCACACCGAGAAAAGGAACACCATGCGTCACACGAAACGAGCGGTCGCCGCAGCCCTGCTCACCACCGTCGCGATCGCGATGGTCGGATGCTCCGCCGGAGGGGGCGGCAGCGACGCCGCATACTGCGAGCCGGCGGACGGCGACGTCAACCTCACGTTCACCTCCTGGATCCCCGGCATCGAGGACGCCGTGGCGATCTGGAACGCGGACAACCCCGACATCCAGGTCGAGGTGCAGACGGGCCCCTCCGGCAACGCCGGCACCTACCAGAACTTCTTCAACCAGCTCGAGGCCGGCAACGCACCCGACCTCGGCCAGATCGAGTACGACGCCCTGCCGAACTTCCGCGTGCAGGACGGCCTCGAGAACCTCGCGGCGTGCGAGGACATCGTCGCCGCCGAGGACCAGTTCCTGCCGTGGACCTGGAGCCAGGCGAGCCTCGGCACCGACGACGAGCTCTACGGCGTGCCGCAGGACCAGGGCCCCATGGGCCTCTTCTACCGCAGCGACCTGTTCGAGCAGAACGGCATCCCGGTGCCCACCACGTGGGACGAGTACAAGGCGGCAGCGGAGCAGATCCGCGCGCTCGGCGGGTACATCACCAACTTCTCGCAGACCGACATCAACCAGTTCGCCGGATTCGTGTGGCAGGCGGGCGGGCAGTGGTTCCAGAACGACGGCGACGAGTGGACTGTCGACCTGACGAGCGAGGAGTCGACCAAGGTCGCCGAGTACTGGCAGGACCTCATCGCGAACGACCTCGTCTCGACCTACCCCGCCTGGACCGACGAGTGGAACAACGCGTACAACTCCGGTGAGGTCTGGACCTGGAACTCCGCCGTGTGGGGGGCCAACTCGATCCTGAGCGGCGCACCCGACACGGCCGGCAACTGGTCGGTCGCGCTCGCCCCGCAGTGGGAGGCCGGCGGCGAGACCGCGGGCAACTGGGGCGGTTCGTCGGTCGCGGTCTTCAAGGGCACCGAGCACCTCTACGAGGCTGCGAAGTTCGCGCTGTGGCTGAACACCTCGGAGGAGGCGCTCACCTCGCTCAACCAGACGGCCCAGATCTACCCGGCAACCACGGCCGGCCTCGAGCTTCCCGTGCTCAAGGAGGGCGTCGACTTCTACGGCGGCCAGAAGATCTACGACGTGTTCGCCGAGGCGGCCACGCAGGTGAGCCCCGACTTCACGTGGGGCCCCACCATGACGCAGACGTACGCCGACGTCTCGGACGGCTTCAAGGCCGCCGCGAGCGGTGACGGCACGCTCGTCGACGCACTCACCAAGGGCCAGGCCTCGACCATCTCGACGCTCGAGGCCCAGTCCATCCCGGTCGCGGAGTAACCTCACCCCGTGATCCATCACCTCCGTGCCGCGGGCGTCAGCGTCGTCGTCGACGCCCGCGGCACGGGCGTGCCCGCCGTGCTGCACTGGGGCGCCGACCTCGGAGCGCTCGACGAGGCCGCCCTCAGTGCCCTCGCCCTCGCCACGGTGCCCGCGGTGCCGCCCTCCTCCATCGACGAGCCCCTGCGGCTGAGCCTGCTGCCCACGTTCGGCGAGGGCTGGAGCGGCCGCCCCGGACTCCAGGTGTTCCGGGATGCGTCGGAGGCCGACGGT
>NZ_WJSP02000199.1 GCF_009720255.1 Agromyces humi
CGCGGCGATCGACGGGCCGTCCGTGCGCCGGCGGAACAGCAGCGCCGACAGCACCGCGCCCACCGCGAACAGGCCGGCGCCCCACCAGTACGCGACCGCATAGCTGTGGATCGCGGCATCCGCCAGCACGGCCGGGGTCGGCGGGGTGTGTGCGACGATGTAGTCGGTGGCCGCGGTCGCCGCCAGGGTGTTGAGCAGCGCCGTGCCGATGGACCCGCCGACCTGCTGGCTGGTGTTCACCATGGCCGACGCCACGCCGGCGAACGACCGCTCGACGCCGAACGTGGCCGTCTGCATGGACGCGGGCATGATCGAGCCCATGCCGAAGCCCAGGATCATGAGCGGCGCGAGCACGTCGGCCGCGTAGGTGCTCTGCGCGTCGAGGTGGGTGAGGATGACCATGCCGGTCGCGGCGATGACCATGCCGATCGGCACCATGACCTTCGGCCCGAACCTGGGCACGAAGAGGTTCGTCGACAGCTGGGCGGCGAGCACCAGCATGAGGATCATCGGCAGGAACGCCAGTCCGGTCTGGATCGGCGAGTACCCCAGCGAGGTCTGCAGGTAGTACGTGACGAAGAGGAAGATGCCGAACATGCCCGCCCCCGCGATGAACACCGACAGGTAGGCGGCGCCGCGGTTGCGGTCGACCACGATCTGCAGCGGCAGCAGCGGGTGCGCCGCGCGTCGCTGCCAGAGCACGAACGCCACGAGCAGCACCGCGGATGCCGCGAGCATGCCCCACGTCATCGGCGAGTCCCATCCCTCCGTCTCCGCGTTCGAGAACCCGAAGACGAGGAGGAACAGCGCGCCCGAGATGAGGACGGTGCCGGGCAGGTCGAGCTTCGGGCGCGGGCCTGTGCGGGCCACATGCCGCACGAACAGCGCGGCGCCGACGATCGCGATCGCCGCGATGAAGACGTTGATGTAGAGGTTCCAGCGCCAGTTGAACTGCTCGGTGAGGAAGCCGCCGAGGAGCAGGCCGATGGCGCCGCCCGCTCCCGCGATCGCGCCGAAGACGCCGAACGCCCGGGCGCGCTCCTTGGGGATCGTGAACGTCGTCGTGAGCACCGCGAGCGCCGTCGGCGCGAGGAGCGCGGCGAAGGCGCCCTGCAGTGCGCGGCCGGCGACGAGGACGCCGAACGTGGGTGCAGCGCCGGCCAGGCCCGAGGCGAGCGCGAAGCCGATGAGGCCGATGATGAAGGTGCGCTTGCGGCCCCACAGGTCGGAGAGGCGGCCGCCGAGCAGCAGCAGGCTGCCGAAGGCGAGCGAGTAGGCCGTGACGACCCACTGGCGGTCGCCGTCGGAGAAGCCGAGGTCGGCCTGGGCGGCCGGAAGTGCGATGTTCACCACGGTGGCGTCGAGCACCACCATGAGCTGGGCCAGCGCGACGGTCGCGAGGGTCCACCACCGGCGGGAGGACGCCGCGACGGGCGTGGGAGTTGCGGTCGGAGCGGAGGTCATGGGCGCCACTCTATACGAGACTGAGCGGTTTCGGATATGACCAGTTCCTGAAGTAACATGGCAGCAACACGACCGCCACGCGAGAAGGGGAGGAGACCGCAATGGCGCAGTCCCACTCCACGGCCCAGCTCGATCCTGAGGCCGGCCCGACGCCGCGGCTGGGCCGCAAGCGCGACCACACCCGCGACCCCGAGATCCTCGACGCGGCCATCGAGGTGCTCGCCGAGTCCGGGTTCGACGGCATGACCATCGACATGGTCGCCGCCCGGGCCAAGGCCGGCAAGGCCACCATCTACCGCCGCTGGCCCTCGAAGGCCGACCTCGTGCTCGACGCGGTCGCGTGCATGAAGGCCGCCGACCTCGCGCCAGAGCGGCTCCCCGACACGGGCACCCTGCGTGGCGACCTCGTCGCGATGATCCGGCCGCGCTCCATCGAGGAGGGCGAACGCAAGCTGCGCATCATGGGCGGGCTGTTCGGCATGATCTCCACCTCGCCCGAGCTCGCCGCCGCCGCGCACCAGGCGATCATCGAGCCGCGGCTCGCCGTGAACCGGCTCTTCCTGCAGCGCGCGATCGATCGCGGCGAGGTCGCGGCCGACTGCGACATCGACCTGCTCGCCAGGGTGGCGTCCGGCATGTCCGCGTTCCGGATGCTGGTCGAGCAGCAGCCGCTCGACGCGGACTACCTCCTGTCGCTCATCGACCACGTCATCCTCCCGGCCGCCGGCATCGCGCCCGAGGCGCGCACGGACTAGCTCGACCGGCGACGGCCGATCGGATCCGGCCGTTCACCCTCCGGTCACCGGGGCGTCGCCCACCCGGAGCACTGTTGCGGGGAATCATCCCTTCCCCCGACAGGAGCACTCCCGCATGAAGCGAGCAACTCTCGCGCGCTGCACGGCCGTGGCCGCGGCATCCGTCGTCGCCCTCGGAGCCGTGGGCGCGATGCCGGCCCTCGCGGCCGACGAGGCCTCGAGCTTCCACCGCAGCGCCACCTACCCCGTCTTCCAGAACGTCCCCGCCGACGTCGACCCGGCCGCGCCCACCGTCGCCGAGATCTCGGCGGTCTCGAAGGACGGCCGCACCCTCGTCTCCACCGACGCCCTCGGCCGGCGCATCGGATTCCTCGACCTCACCGACCCCGCCGCGCCGGTCGGCCTCGGCACGGTGTCGCTCGCCCAGCTCGGGCACGCCGACGACCAGCCGACCTCGGTGTCGATCGTGGGGCAGTACGTGCTCGTCGTGATCGATGAGACCGGCGGCGACGTCACCGCACCGAGGGGGCGCCTCGACGTGCTGCGGCTCTCCGACCGGGAGCGGGTGGCGAGCATCGACCTCGGCGGCCAGCCCGACTCGATCGCCATCTCGCCCGACGGGAAGTTCGCGGCCATCGCGATCGAGAACCAGCGCGACGAGGACCTCGAGGTCGGCGGCGTCGAGGGCGGCCTCCCGCAGGCTCCGGGCGGATTCGTGCAGCTCGTGAAGCTCACCGGTGCGAAGCCCGCGAACTGGAAGGCGAAGCCCGTCTCGTTCAGCTCGAAGCTCGCCACCGGCATCCTGCAGCACGCCGGCATCACCGCGCCCGGCGACCCCGAGCCCGAGTACGTCGCGTTCTCGCCCGACGGCCTGCTCGCGGTGACCCTCCAGGAGAACAACGGCATCGCCGTCATCGAGCCCCGCACCGGCCTGCTCGTGCGGGCGTTCTCGGCGGGCACCGTCACCGCCGACGGCTTCGACACGAAGAAGGACAAGGTCATCGACGCGAGCGGATCGCTCGAGAACGTGCCCCGCGAACCCGACGCGATCGCCTGGGTCGACCGGCGCCACGTCGCCGTCGCGAACGAGGGCGACCTCGCCGGCGGCACGCGCGGCTGGTCCGTCTTCGACACCATCACCGGCAGGCCGGTCTGGGATGCCGGCAACAGCTTCGAGCAGCTCGCCATCTCGCACGGCCTCTACAACGACGACCGGGCGGCGAAGAAGGGCCCCGAGCCGGAGGGCCTCGCGATCGCCGAGTTCGACGGCACGAGGTACGCCTTCGTGGCGAGCGAGCGTTCGAACTTCGTGGCGGTCTACGACCTGACGAATCCGCGCACGCCCGAGTTCGTGCAGACGCTCTTCGCGACCAACGGTCCCGAGGGTGTACTGCCGATCCCCGCCCGCGACCTCCTCGTCGTCTCGAGCGAGGTCGACGACGCGTCCGTCGGCGTGCGCGCCAGCGTGAACGTCTACGAGTTCGGGCCCGGCATCGACGACCAGACCGGCATCGTCTCCGACTCGGTCGACGGCAAGGCCATCGGGTGGCAGGCCCTCGGCGCGCTCTCGGCGGATCCCGCCGACGCCGGGTCGCTCTTCGCCGCCAGCGACTCCGTCGTGAAGCCGAGCACCGTCTACTCGGTCGACGTGACGGGCGCCCCCGCCCGCATCACCCGCGCGCTCGCGGTGACGAACGCGGGAGCGCCGGCGAACCTCGACATCGAAGGCCTCTTCGCCCGCCCGCAGGGCGGCTTCTGGCTGGCGGCCGAGGGCGCCGACGGCGCGGGCAACGCGCTGGTGCGCACGGATGCCGCGGGCGCGATCCAGCAGACCGTCGCGCTGCCGGCCGAGATCACGGCGCACGTGGGCAAGTGGGGGCTCGAGGGGGTCACGGCGGTGACGGATGCCGCGGGCGCCGAGCGCGTCTTCGTCGCGCTGCAGCGACCGCTGTGGACGGACCCGGCCGCGGCATCCGACCCCATCGACGGCGACGGCGTGACGCGGATCGGCCGCTACGACGTGGCGACGGGCGCGTGGACCTGGTTCGGCTACCGGCTCGGGGACACCACAGCGCCTGGCGACTGGATGGGACTCTCCGAGATCACGGCCGTCGACGGGGACACGCTCGCGGTCATCGAGCGCGACAAGCTCAACGGCCCCGCCGCTGCGGTGAAGCGCGTGTACACCGTCGAGCTCGGCGACACGGTGGGCATCACGGGCGTCGGGGCGCCGGGCGGATTGCCCGTGCTCGCCAAGTCGCTCGCGGTCGACGTGCTGCCTGCGCTCCGGGCCGGGAACGGCTGGACGCAGGAGAAGCTCGAGGGCCTCGCCGTCGGCGGCGACGGCCGGGTCTACGCCGTCACCGACAACGACGGGCTGAAGGATGCCACGGGCGAGACGGTGTTCCTCCGTCTCGGTGCGGCATCCGACGTGTTCGCCTCGGAGTAGGCAGGGTTGCGGGGCGGCGGTCGCCCCCCTGGGTATTTCGACCGCCGCCCCCGGACCACGGGATCGAACACCGTGGCCCACTGCGCCGCATCGGGTGGCGGCACAGGTTCTCAGGGGGATCGGCGCTGAGGGGCCGCGCCGATCCCCGTGGTCATCACCGTCGGATCGCGAACCTCCTGAAGCCGACGAGCACCAGGCCCGCCAGCATTGCGAACGCCGCGAGCACGAGGCCCGTGAGGTCGGCGCCGGTCGAGGCGAGCGTCGTCGACGCCGTCACGACCTGCGTCGTGCCGCTCGAGGCCAGCGTGGTCGAACCGCCGTCACCCGGCGTGCCCGGGTCGACCGGAGTCGTCGGGTCCGTGGGATCCGTCGGGTCCGTCGGGTCCGTCGGGTCCGTCGGGTCCGTGGGATCCGTGGGATCCGTCGGGTCGGTCGGGTCGGTCGGGTCGGTCGGGTCGGTCGGGTCGACGATGGTCGTCGATCCGTCCGTCCGGCTGTCACCGATCACCGAGATCGCGTTGCCGCCGATCGTGATGGGCAGAGCCACGTTCGGAATGAGCTGCGTTCCACCGAGCAGCCCATCGGACCCGTCCGTCGTCGCGGAACCGCCCCCGGTTCCCGGAGCCACGACCGTCGTGGCATCCGTCGACTCACTGTCGCCGATGACCGAGATGGCGTTGCCGCCCGCGGTGATCGGTGCGACCAGGTCGGCGATGAGCTGTGTTCCCCCGAGCAGCCCGTCCGATCCGTTCGTCGTGGCGGAACCGCCCCCGGTTCCCGGAGCCACGACCGTCGTGGCATCCGTGGACTCGCTGTCGCCGATGCCCGAGATGGCGTTGCCACCGAGCGTGATCGGCAGGGCGAGGTCGCCGAGCACCTGCGTGCCGCCGAGGATCGAGTCCTCGCCGGACGTCCAGGCGTCGGTGCCCGAGCCGGTGCGCGAGCCGGAGCCGCCGGAGGCGACCTCGGTCCACGCACCGTCACTCGTCGAGTCCCCGATGACGGAGATGGCGTTGCCGCCCAGCGTCACGGGCAGGGCCAGGTCGACCAGGCCCTGCGTGCCGCCGAGGATCGAGTCCTCGCCCGACGTCCACGCGGCGCTGCCGCCGTCGGAGCCGGTCGTGGGGTCGCTCGCGACGCCGGTGGTGGCGTTGCTCGACTCGCTGTCCCCGATGACGGAGACGGCGTTGCCGCCGAGCGTCACCGGCACCGAGATGCCGAGGAGCGCCTGCGTGCCGCCGAGCAGCGAGTGGTCGCCGCTCGTCTCGGCCACCGGGACGTCGGCAACTGCGGCGTCGGGGGCGGGTGCTGCAGCCGGCTCCGGCGCCACCGTGGTGGCGGCGTCGCTCGACTCGCTGTCACCGATGACGGAGATGGCATTGCCACCCACCGTGACCGGCACCGAGACGTCGATGAGCGCCTGCGTGCCCGAGCCGATGCCGTCGTCACCGGAGGTGACGGCGACCGGTGCGGACGCGGGCTCCGAGGCGACCTCGGTCGACGCATCCGACGACTGCGAATCCCCGATGAGGGAGATCCCGTTGCCGCTCACGGTGACCGGGAGGTCGATCGAGATCCCGACCTGGGAACCCGACAGGATGCCGTCGTCGCCACTCGTCTCAGACGCGTGGGCGACCCCGGCTCCGAGGAGCGTGAGCCCCCCGGCGAAGAGGGTCGCGTACAGCGCCCTCAAGGCCAATCGCTTCATGATGTAACTCCTGACTGATGTGGGGTTTCTGCTCCCATGGCAGGGAGCAATGACCGTTTCCGCCTGCGGGCAGGCGGAGCGGACCCCGATCAGTCAGGGGTGGTGTCGGTGTCGAACACCGGTGACGACGGCAGTTCGTCGTCGACCGAGTTCAGCACCAGCGACGCGAGGGCGTCAGCGCCGAGCGCGGCGAAGGCCGCGTCGGAAGTTCCGGATGCGCCGCCGGCACCGCCGGCACCGGCTCCACCGGAGCCGCCGCCTGAGGCGGGCGAGCCGGGACC